>JAJQAI010000018.1 GCA_021203915.1 Prevotella sp.
TTCCTATATTGACTATTCTATGTCAGTCATTGTGGCTCGTGCCTTACCTGATGTGCGCGATGGATTTAAGCCCGTTCACCGCCGTATTCTTTACGGAATGATGGGAATCAACAACACTAGTGATAAGCCATATAAGAAATGTGCTCGTGTGGTTGGTGAAGTACTAGGAAAGTACCACCCTCATGGTGATAGTTCGGTGTATGGCGCACTTGTAAGAATGGCCCAGGATTGGAGTATGCGTTACACTTTAGTAGATGGACAAGGTAACTTTGGTAGCGTTGATGGTGATTCAGCAGCTGCTATGCGTTATACAGAGTGTCGTCTATCTAAGATGGGCGAACATATCATGGATGACCTAGATAAGGACACCGTAGATATGGTAAGCAACTTTGATGATTCGCTTACAGAGCCTTCGGTTATGCCAACAAAGATTCCTAACTTACTTGTAAACGGAGGAAACGGAATAGCCGTAGGTATGGCCACTAACATACCAACACACAATCTTCGTGAGGTTATAGATGGATGTTGTGCATATATTGATAACCCGGATATAGATACCGATGGCCTAATGCAATATATAAAGGCACCAGACTTCCCAACAGGAGCTTACATTTATGGCATACAAGGCGTAAGGGATGCATACGAAACAGGTCGTGGACGTATCATTATGCGTGCCAAGGCAGAGATTGAGCCTCATGAAACACATGATAAAATTGTTATTACAGAAATACCATACGGAGTTAACAAAGCCCAATTAATTGAGTATATCGTAGACTTAATCAAAGAAGGTAAATTAGATGGAATTAGCAATGCAAACGATGAGTCTGGAAGACAGGGTATGCGTATTGTTATAGACGTTAAACGTGATGCAAACGCAAATGTTATCTTAAACAAACTATTTAAGATGACGGCCCTTCAAAGCTCATTCTCAGTAAATTGTATTGCACTTGTAAAGGGGCGTCCTAGACTTCTAACCCTAAAAGAATGCGTTGCTCATTTTATAGAACATCGTCATGATGTAACAATAAGAAGGACTAAATTTGAACTTAAAAAAGCCGAAGATAGAGCCCATATACTTGAGGGCCTTATCATCGCCTGCGACCATATTGACGAGGTTGTTCACATAATAAGAGGTTCTAAAACACCTCAGGAAGCATGTCGTAACCTAGAGGATCGTTTTTTACTTGACGAGCTACAATCAAAAGCTATCGTGGATATGAGACTAAGTCAGTTAACCGGACTTCGTCTTGAGCAATTACACTCAGAATTTAACGACCTGCAGCGTCAGATAGCTTATTTAAAGTCCATTCTAGAAGATCCTGAACTTTGTAAAAAGGTTATGAAAGATGAACTTATCGAAGTAAAGGATAAATACGGTGATGAGCGTAGAACCCAGATAAAATACTCCAGCGAAGAGTTTAACCCCGAAGACTTCTATCCAAACGATCCTGTAGTTATTACTATAAGTCATCTTGGATATATCAAGCGCACACCACTATCAGAATTCCGTGAGCAAGCCCGTGGCGGTGTAGGAAGTAAAGGTGCTCAAAGCCGAGACCAAGACTTTACAGAATACATCTATCCTGCCACTATGCATAATACAATGATGTTCTTTACCAAGAAAGGTCGTTGTTATTGGCTTAAGTGTTACGAAATACCAGAAGGAGCAAAGAACTCTAAAGGAAGAGCTATCCAAAACCTTCTAAATATAGATCCAGACGACAGTGTAAATGCTTTCCTAAGGCTTCGTGGACTTAACGATAGTGAATTTATAAACTCACACTATGTGGTATTTGCCACTAAACGTGGAATAATAAAGAAGACCATACTTGAGGCTTATAGTCGTCCAAGGGCTAATGGCGTTATGGCCATCAATGTCGTTGAGGGAGATGAGGTAGTAGGAGTACGTTTAACTAACGGAAGGAACGAGCTTCTCCTGGCCAATAGAAATGGGCGCGCAGTAAGATTCTCAGAAGACAAGGTACGTGCTATGGGACGCATATCAACCGGTGTTAGAGCCATGAAGCTTGATGGTGGTGATGACGAGGTTGTAGGTATGGTTGTAGTTAACAAGCCAGAGATAGAAACAATAATGGTTGTTAGTGAAAACGGCTATGGTAAGCGCTCGCAAGTTGAAGACTATAGAGTAACTAATCGTGGCACTAAGGGTGTAAAGACACTGAGCATTACCGAAAAGACTGGTCGTCTAGTAGCTATAAAAGTAGTTACAGATGATAATGACCTTATGATTATAAACAAGAGTGGCATTCTAATTAGATTAAAAGTATCAGAATGTAGAGTTATGGGTAGAGCCACACAAGGGGTCCGCCTAATTAACTTAACAAAGAAGAACGATGTTATCTCAAGCGTTTGTAAAGTAATGAGTTCAGAGTTAGAATCCTCTAAAGATGCTGATAAAGAAAGCGAAGTCTCTCAAACTGAAGATTTAAATGAGAAAAAAGAAAACTAGTACTAAACCATAAATTCTTTATTTACGTATGAAAAAATTAATTGTGATGATGGCCTTAGCATTTATTTGCGTGTCATCAATTTCAGCACAGGATGTGCTAAAGGAAGTCTCAAAACAAAAGGATTATAATGAGGCTGCCAAAATATTAAATGAGAACCTAGGAAGTATGTCCTCTGAGGAGAAGGCAAAGTGCTACAATGCCCTTGTTGATATGTGCTATAATAAAATCAAGAAAGACGAAGAGATTTTAACCGCCAATCAACTAGCTGAGCAGATGAAAAATGGTAAGCTACAGGAGTATGACACTGTAGGACTATACGATGCCGCACTAAAAGCAATTGAGTATGGACTTCTTTGCAATGAGTATGACATCCAACCAAACGACAAGGGCAAGGTTAAGCCCATGTTCCAAAAGAAGAATGCTGAGCGTCTTTACAACATTCGTTATCACCTAATTAACGGAGGTGTTTACTATCAGGGTAAAGATGATAACCTATCAAATAAATTCTTAGCTGCTTACGTAGATAGCTCAGAGTATCCTTTATTTGCTGAAATAGACAAAAGCGGAGATTCAAATCTTGGACAAATAGCATATTTTGCTGCTGTTGGTGCATACCAATCACAGGATTATCCTGCAGCTGAAAGATATGCTGATATCGCTAGCAAAGATGCTGACTATGCTGCTAACGCTGCTCAAATTAAGCTAGCTATAATGCAGTCACAACTAAAGACTCACTCAGATAGCCTTAATTATGTAGAAAAACTTAAGGAAATCTATGCTCAAGACGAGAGCAACGATGTTATCTTTAGCACATTATCATCTATGCTACTTTCTGTTGGAGAGATGGATGATTTCAATGCTTTAATTGATGCCAAGCTTGCTGCGGATCCTAATAACTTCGCTGCTTTAGCTACAAGAGGTCAATCCAATTTTGATGCTCATGCTTGGGATGCTGCTATTGCTGACTTCCAAAAGGCAGTTGAACTTCAACCTGAAAACATAGCAGTTATTGGTCTTATTGGCAATAGCTATATGTACAAGGCTAAGGAAATGGCAGAAAGTGCAAATTCTGGTAGAATATCTCCAGATCAAGAAAATGAAATTTTGGGTATCTATAGCCAGGCTATTACTTATTTAGAAAAGGCTCGTGACCTTGATATAATGAAAGAGTTTAAGCCATATTGGGCATATCCTCTATACAATTGCTGCTACATAGTATATGGCGAGGATGACCCAAGGACTCAAGATGCAGAAAGTGCCACAAAATAATTTTTTTAAGGATTAAAACTTAATTTTTTATCTTATATAAGGGGTGGGTAAACTACAAGAAAAAGTTGCCTACCCCTTTTAAAACTTAAGTGTGCGTGAAAAGAGAACTTTTGATATTTTGTCTAGCAATAGTTTTTTTTCTTCCCCTGTCGGCTCAAAAAAGGGACGTTAGGAAGGAGATATCTAAGGCGCGTTCTTACATAAAAGAAAAAAACAACCTTGAAAAGGCAGAGACCATGATGCGTGAACTTCTTAAGGATTCTTCTCTTCGAGATGATATTAAGGTTCTATCTACTTTAGCCTCAGCTGTTCGCGCCCAGTACCAAAAAGCCAATGAAGAGCTATACTTAAAGCAGAAGTACGACACAGCTAGTTTCTTTAATCTAACTCTTAATATGTTTCTTTGCTATGAAGGACTTGATAGCGCATGCATGCTTAAAGCAAAAACGAAGGGAAAAGTTCCATATCGTAAAAAGAATTCCCGCTTTCTTTCAAAACTAAGAATAAACCTATATAATGGTGGGGTATATTTCCTAAAAAAAAGGAATTATGAAGAAGCTTATACGATGATGGATGCCTATCTTGATTGCGCGATCCAACCACTATTTAAAAATCTTCTTCTTGGCTATGAGGATGAAGAAAGTACAGTTGCAATATTTTCAACACTTTATTCAGGATATCGTCTTCAAAGAGCGGACTCTGCATTAAAATATCGCCCGCTTCAATTAAAAAAAGAAAGATTTAAAAAACATGCCCTTAGGTATTTAGTTGGAATATATCAGATGAAGGGGGACACTTTAAATTACGTTTCCACCCTTATGGAAGGTTTTAGGCTTGATGAGAGTGCACCATTTTTCGTTACACGTATTGTGGACTATTATGTGATGAAAAATAGTCTAGATTCAGCTCTAACAATAATAAACAAAGCCTTAGAATATGCCCCAAAGAACACCTCATTCTTAACCGTTAAGGGAAATGTACTTCTTAATATGGGAAAATATCCTGAGTGTATAGCAGTAAGTGATAGTGCTCTAAGAATTGATCCTCAACTTCCAGAGGCCGAGCTAAATGCAGGGACTGCATACTTTAATGAGGCTATTATACTTTCAAAAGAAGCTCTAGGAAATAAGCTCCTTAAAGAAAAAGAGTTGGAGGACTACGCCCAAGCCCTACCCTATATGGAAAGATATAGAAAGAAAGCGCCCGAACAAATAGAAAAATGGGGACCTATACTTTATAATATCTATCTAAATCTTAATATGGGAGAAGAATTTGAAGAAATTAGTGACCTACTTAGACAAGAAAATGAGTGATTAATTCTTCTTTCTATAGCTAATAATAGCCCAAACATCCATTACTACAGCAAAGGCCACAAGAGCTAGCACTTGAGGTAATATATCAAAAAAGCCACCTCCACGAACAAAGATAGTTCTTATAGCATCAATAAAATATCTTACTGGCAAAAACAAGGTCATTGTCTGAGCCCAGGAAGGCATACTGCTTATTGGTGTAAAAAGACCAGAAAGAAGCATCATTGATGTTACAAAAAACCACATTACAAATATAGCTTGTTGCATAGTATCGCTATAATTGGAGATAATAAGACCTAGCCCACTAAATACAAAAGCAAGCAATATAGCAATAAGATATATCAACAATATATTACCCGATGAGACTATGCCATAGACAGCCCAAGAAAGTATTAAACATACAGTGATTATAAGTAAAGCTATCACCCAATAGGGAATTAGTTTGGCAAAAATAAAAGTAAACTTACTAACTGGTGTTACATTTATCTGCTCTATTGTACCCGCCTCTTTTTCTCCAACTATATTTAAGGCTGGAAGAAATCCCGATAACATCATTATAAGAATAGCAAGCAAAGCAGGTATCATATACCTTTTATAATCCAGGTGATTATTGTATAGATAAAGCGTACTAAAGGACATAGAAGAAAGCTGAGTTACAGGCAGATTCTGCATAACAACAGAAGAAACATAGGAAGAGCCAAGCGAGCCTTTTGTTCCATTTACTGCATTAGCTGCAACTAAAATAGATGGTACATTGCCTTGGGCAAGATCTTTTTCATAGTCTTGGGGAATTTCTAAAATTAAATCGGCTTTACATTTTTCTATATCCTGAAGAGCTTCCTTATATGTACTCCTAACACCTTTAAGGTCAAAACGTTCTGAGTCATCTAAGCGTTGAGCGAGTTTTTCAGAAAGGGTTGAATTATCGTTATCCACGATAATAACACCAACGTGATCTACCTCCATATCCATAACCCACGGCAAGATACAAACCACTGCTATGGGAAACATAATAATTAGGCGAGGTATAAACGAATTACGCCTTAACTGAAGTAGCTCTTTTATAATTAGGTTTCTCATTCTAAACGTTCATTGAATTTCTTAAGGGCAATAACAAGTAAAACTGCCGTTATGCCAGATAAAACGATAAATTCCTCTACCACCATATCAAAACCTACGCCCATTATCATAAGTTTTCTCATAGCAGATACAAACCATTTAGCAGGCATTATCTGACATATATATTGGAGCACTGTAGGCATACTCTCAACAGGATATATCATACCGGAAAGCATAATACTAGGCATAAGTAGTATCATGGCTGATGCTAGGATGGCTACTAGCTGTGTTTGGGCTACCACACTAATTAATAGTCCTAAAGCCAAAGCCATTAAAATATAAATTGTGCAGAACACAAACACCCAAAAAATACTACCTGCAACAGGTACTTCGAGCACATAAACTGATAAAAGCAAAATGCATATTAAGATGAGGATGGAAAGTAGTAGATATGGAACTGCCTTAGCTATTATAATCATAAGCGGACGAACGGGAGAGACTAGCAGGACCTCCATTGTTCCGCGCTCCTTTTCTCTTACTATACTAACGGCAGTCATCATAGCACAAATTAGCATCAAAAGCATACCCATTATACCAGGTACAAAATTGTATGCACTCTTCATCTGCGGATTATAGAGCATTTTTACACTAGCGGGAGATATTCCCACGTCTCCTTGAATTACTTGTTGAGCATAAGAGGCTTGCTGCTCTGCCGTATTAGGTTCGGCAGCATCGGTTATGATTTGTATTCCTGCTGTTCTGTCATATGTGTGATTCGCATAATTAGGGGTAAAGACAACCGCCATATCAGCCCTGCGACTACGTATAAGGCGTTCAGCCTCCGTTGGGGTACCAACAACGTGAGTAATGGTAAAGTATTCTGAAGCATCTAAGCGCTGAGCAATTTCTTGAGTTCTATCATCAATTGAGGAGTTAACCATGACAACACGAACGTTTTGGATATCATTTGATATAGCAAAGCCAAAGAGTAGCATCATAACAAGGGGCATACCAAAGAGTATCATCACAGTTCGCTTATCGCGCAGGATGTGACGTGCCTCCTTTATGACAAATGAAATAAATGCGTTCATAAAAAATTACTCCTCCCTAGTTGCCTGTCTAGCTATATAAGTAAACAAGCTATCCATATCCGGTTTGTTATATTGTTTTTTTAATTCCTCTGGAGAGCCCAAAGCGCTAATTTTTCCATCTACCATTATAGATATTCTATCACAGTATTCTGCCTCATCCATATAATGCGTTGTAACAAATACTGTAATTCCCTGGTCCGCAGCATCATAGATAAGACGCCAAAATTGCTGACGAGTAGCAGGGTCAACTCCACCTGTAGGCTCATCAAGAAAAACGATATCAGGATTGTGGAAAATACTTACCGAAAAAGCTAGCTTTTGTTTCCAACCTAGTGGCAGAGACTTAACAATTGTATCACCATGCTCTAGGAAATCAAGTCGCTTGAGAAGTTCTTCGGTCTTTTTCTTTATTGACTTAGCATCCATGCCGTAAATACCACCATAAAGGCGAATATTTTCTCTAACTGTTAAGTCTTGATAAAGCGAAAACTTTTGGCTCATATAGCCAATACGCTTCTTTATTTGTTCACTTTGAGTATTTATATCAAAGCCAGCCACATGCCCAGTGCCACTTGTTGGGAAAGATATTCCAATTAAGATACGCATAGCGGTAGTCTTTCCTGCTCCATTAGCACCAAGGAAACCAAAAATCTCTCCTTTATGAACAGAGAATGAAATATCATCAACGGCTCTAAAGTTTCCAAAGGCCTTTACCAAATGTTCAACTTTAATCACATCCTCTTTGAAATCCTCCTCTGATAAACCATGAGAAAGTGGTTTAGGATTAAAGATATCGGCAAAACGGGTTAGGATTTCCTCTGGAGTACCCTCTCCTTTTACTTCCCCCTCGGAGATAAAGACAACTCTATCACAACGTTTTATTTCGTCAAGATAAGGGGTGGAAACAAGTATTGTAATTCCTTGTTTCTTAAGGGGTTCTAACATTTGAAAAAGTTCTTTTCTAGAGACAGGATCAACACCTGTTGTAGGTTCGTCAAGAAAAAGAACTTTGGGGTTATGTACTAAGGCACAAGATAGGGCTAATTTCTGCTTCATTCCGCCTGAAAGAGCGCCAGCTCTACGATTTTTAAACGGCTCAATCTGAGAGTATATAGCCTTTATACTATCATAGCCCGCCTCGATGGTTGTACCAAAAAGTGTAGCAAAAAATTTTAAATTTTCTTCAACCGTTAGGTCTTGATAAAGTGAAAACTGACCTGGCATATACCCAACACGCGAGCGAATTTCTCTCATCTGCTTGACAGTGTCATAGCCATCTACTTTAGCTACGCCCTTATTAGGTATAAGAAGTGTTGTTAAGATGCGGAAAAGCGTGGTCTTTCCCGAGCCGTCAGGGCCAATAATGCCTAGCATCTCACCCTTTTCGGCCGAGAGACTTACATCCTTTAAAGCCTCGACTTTTCCAAAAGCCTTGCTTACTCCTGTAACCTCAACAGTTTTCATTTATTTTGTTTGTGTGCTTAGAACTTCACCTCACCATACATGCCTATCTTAATATAGCCATCATTTTTAACACCTATCTTAACAGCAT
>JAJQAI010000278.1 GCA_021203915.1 Prevotella sp.
GTGGAATAGTCATCGAAAGTGGAGCCTCATGTGGGGCTTTAACGCCCTCATTTTTATGCGTTTCGTAATAACTCTTTCCCCAGAAAATAACGTAGTAAAGACGGAACATATAAAATGCCGTCATAGCTGCGATGCCACTCATAACGATTCCCATAACGGGGGAGAAGTTGTAGCATGCCACTAAGATTTCATCCTTTGAGCAGTAACCAGAAAATAGTGGTATACCCGATATTGCAAAGCATGAAATAAGGAAGGTTACGTGAGTTATGGGTAGATATTTTCTAAGACCTCCCATAAATTCCTTTTCATTTGAGTGAACAGCATGGATAATACAGCCAGCACAAAGGAATAAACACCCTTTAAACATAGCGTGAGTAAATAAATGGAACATCCCGGCCATATAGCCTAGTCCATTTCCATCTGCATATTCCTCCGTCGTTCCAACCCCACCAATTCCAGCCTCAGGCATACATACGCCAAGGGCTACTAGCATAAAGCCAATCTGCGAGATAGTAGAAAAGGCGAGCACCCTTTTTATATCGCTTTGACAGCAGGCAACAGCTGCAGCATAAAAAGACGTAAAGGCTGCAATATATGCAATCCAGTGAAGGGCCCCCGGGGCAAACTCAACAAATAGTGGGAATAAGCTAGCAACTAAGTATACTCCTGCTACAACCATCGTGGCTGCATGGATAAGTGCACTAACCGGCGTTGGACCTTCCATAGCATCTGGTAGCCAAATATGTAAGGGGAACATAGCACTCTTTCCAGCTCCTCCGATAAACATCAAAAATAGTGCAACGGGCAGTATTTTGCTTGCATGAGCTAAAGATGAAAGCTCATCGAAAGACATTGTTGTTAGGTCATAGTTAAATGTTCCTACATAGAAGCTATATATTAGAATTCCAATTAGGAAGAATAGGTCAGCAAAACGTGTTACTATAAATGCCTTTTTCGAGGCTGCAATGGCAGCTCCCAAAGGATAGTAAAAACCAATAAGCAGATAAGAGGATACACCAACTAACTCCCAGAAAAGATACATTTGGAAGATGTTTGTAGCTACTACTAGTCCTAGCATACTCATTGTAAACAAGCTTAAGAACGCAAAGTAGCGTTGGAAACCTTTCTCCCCATGCATATATCCAAAGGAATATATATGAACCATAAAGCTAACGGTTGAGATAACAATAAGCATCAAAACCGAAATAGGGGTAAGGCGGAAGCCAATGTTAAAGGTAAGAAGAGAGTTAAACTTAAGCCATGTTAAGTCAAAGATAGTCTCTGTTGGGTATAATCCTGTTACAGCATCCCTTCCTGCAACGAGGAAATAATCTATTGCTGTCCAATAACAAAGAACAGTAACAATTCCAAGTGAGCACGTTCCGATAATGCCTGAAACGCGATGTGACATCTTCATTCCTGCTAGACCTAACAGAACGAAGGTTAGGGCGGGTAGCAACAGTATTAGGAAATCATAACTATAAACCATAAGAAGCTCTAGTTTTTCAGGTTTTCTATACTATCCACTCTATCACTGTGGAAGTTACGATATACATTAATAATAATAGCTAGTGCTACGGCAGTCTCAGCTGCGCTAACACCTATGCTGAAAAGGCTAAAGAAGAAACCTTCCATTTCACCTGGGTAGAGTATGCGGTTAAATGCCGCAAAGTTTATGTCAACAGAGTTAAGAATTAACTCAACGGATATTAGCATCGATATTAGGTTGCGTCTGGTGATAAAGCCAAACACACCGATAAAGAAAAGCAGTGCTGAAAGCACATAGAAACATTCAACGGGTACCATACTCTTTCTTTTTCACTCCTTTCTTGAAATTACTATTGCTCCAATTATGCAGGCAAGTAGGAAGACCGATATAAACTCAAATGGCAAGACATATTGGTATTTCTCTGACCCCATTAAGGCGTTGCCAATGTCTGACATTGAGAACTCTTTATCTATAATCCTAGTTGACATATTAATCAGTCTATTCTTTAACATCACTCCAACTACTGTTACTAGCCCCACAAAAGCAATAAAAGCCCCACCTAAGAACCTTCTTACATTAAAGTGCTCAGTAACGGCTTGAAGTGTACGCTTATTAACTAGTTGGATAGCAAAAATATAGACCATTGTTATGCCACCTGCATAAACACATATTTGGGCTGCTCCAAGGAAAGTATAATCCAAGATGAAATACAGTCCAGCAATACCTAGTAGGACTACTAGCAGGAATGTGGCTGCCCTCATTATGCTTGTGGTAAGCACGCTTAAGACGGCGGCTCCTAAGATCACCACTGCTATTATGCCAAATACTACTATATTACCCATTAGGTCTAAAATTTTTAACTTATAAAAAAGCTCTTCTACTTTGTTTTTGTATTGAACTTTCCGATGGTTATATCCTCTCCTCCATCAAGGATATTAGGAAGTGACGATTTATAATCTTCCTTATCAAGATGAAGAATGAGTTTGTTTTTATCGAACACACTATTTTCAAAATCGTTGGTGAACTCTATGGCATCAAAGTTGCACGCATTAACGCATAACTCACAGAACATACAATCACCAAGATTATAGCTATAATCAGTAAGACTGCGTTTTTTCTTGCCGTCCTCAAGAGTAATCATTTCCGAAAGGATGGTAATAGAGCCATTAGGACAAACGTTTTGGCACATTGTGCAAGCAACGCACTTTTTGCTCCCATCTTCAGAGCGTTTCATTACCAACCTTCCACGATGACGTTTGGATACATGAAGCGTAGTTTTACGGTTCTCAGGATACTGCTCTGTTACTTTAGGAGTAAAATATTCCCCAAGTGTAACCTTAAGACCAGTAGCTAGTGATACTATAGCCTCACCAATTTCACCGAAATATGATTTATCCTCTTTCATATATTTTTAAAAATGCCACCCAAAGGCAACCACTAAAGTCATTAGAACTAAGTTAAGTAAGCAAAGGGGCATTAAATATTTCCATTCTAATTTTAATATCTGATCAATTCTTAGGCGTGGATATGTCCACTTAATCCACATAAGTAGCCAAACAATAGCAAAGGTTTTACCTAAGAACCAAAGGAAGCCTGGAATATAATCCATAACTCTGTCAAAGCCCTCTATACCTATGTTTATTGGAGCCCATCCACCTAGGAATACAGTTACTGCAACACCGGATACTACAAACAGATTAAGGTACTCTGCTAGATAGTAGAAGCCAAAGCCCATACCGGAATATTCTGTGTGATAGCCTGCTGTTAGCTCACTTTCTGCCTCAGCTAGGTCAAAAGGTCCACGATTTGCCTCAGCGTTACCTGCTACTAAGAATACCAAGAAAGCTATGATGGCAGGAATATGTCCTCTAAATATAAGCCAATGCCATGGTCCTGTTTGATATTCTACTATACCGGAAATTTGCATCGTTCCAGTAAGAGCAACGGCAGTAATTAGACATAGGCACAAGGACATCTCATAGGATATCATCTGAACTGCACCACGCATAGCCGAAACAACACCATACTTATTATTACTTCCCCAACCTGCTAAGAATATTCCAATAACACCTATGCTAGAAACGGCTGTAAGAAGGAATACTCCAACATTAAAGTCTAGAATTACTGCACCTTGATTCCAAGGTAGGAAGCAGAAGGTACCAACCGAGGCAATAATAACGAAAAATGGTGCAAAGGCATAAAGAAGTTTATCAGCCTTGTCAACAAAGAAAATCTCTTTTATGAGCATCTTTAGTACGTCAGCAAAGACCTGGAACACACCCCAAGGACCTACACGCATAGGACCTAGGCGGCATTGGAAGTATGCGCACACCTTACGTTCCATAAAGATTAGAACAATGGCTAGCATGGCATATGCCACAAGAACTACAAGGCCAACTAGTATGCACTCAATAAGGATAGTGAAGAAATTCCCTAAACCTAGAGTGTGTCTAAGCAGGCCATCTAGCCATGAAGTAACTATACTAAAATCAAAAGGCATGACTTTTATCTATCTATGTCCGGTATTACGTAGTCGAGGCTTGCACCAACGGCTATTAGGTCGGCAATCTTTTCGCCTCTAAGCATTTCATCCATGGCAGAGACAAGTGGAAGTCCCATTGGACGGAACTTTAAACGATAGGGGCTCTTATCACCACGACTATCTAAGTAAACACCAATCTCTCCACGGCTTCCCTCGCAACTTGTGTACCACGAACCTTCAGGAACTCTAATTACGGGTTTCTGCTTGATGTAGTATTCGCCTTGAGGGATGTTATCTATTAATTGTTCTAATATTCGTATACTTTGCTCCATTTCCTTCATACGCACTAGGTAACGATCCAGGGTATCACCATTTTGAAGCACAATCTCCTCAAAGTCTACCTTGTCGTACACGTCGTATGGGTGGTTCTTTCTTACATCGTTATGCCAGGAAGATGCTCTTCCTGTACCACCAGTACATCCATATGATATAGCATCCTCTTTGGATAGCTTACCTACGTCTTTAAAGCGTTTAATAAGAATAGCATTTGCTGAGAATACATCATGGTATTCTTTGAACATAGGCTTCATATGCGTACAGAGTTTCTTTACGTTAGTTACAAAGTTAGGATCGATGTCCTCTTGACAACCACCAATACGATAGTAGTTTTGTATGAGTCTACCACCGGTAGTTTCCTCCATAACGTTAAGAACATGCTCGCGGTCGCGCATACCATAAATAAAGGCTGTAAGTGCACCTAAGTCTTGTGCGCAGCAACCAAAATAAAGAAGATGGGAGTCAAGACGCTGTAGTTCGTCCATTATTGTGCGTATGTATTTTATACGCTCTGAAAGCTCTACTTCAAGAGCCTCTTCAATAACAGAAACCAGTGCATGACGATTCATCATCGCTGAAAGATAATCAAGCCTATCGGTAAGAGCTAACGTTTGCTGATAGGTATAACTCTCTGACATTTTTTCAATGCCACGATGTATGTAACCACAATATGGATATATCTTACGAATGACCTCGCCATCAAGAACCGTTTGAAGACGTAAAACGCCATGAGTTGATGGGTGCTGAGGTCCTATGTTTATAACATAATCATCCGGAGTAAATAGCCTATGACGAATTTCTCTTAAGTTTCCTTCCAGATCGAGCTCATATTCTTGAGTAAAGTCTGGCTCAACATCGTCAGTAAGTTTATATTGATTATTCTCAGGACTCATATCATAGTCCTTACGAAGAGGATATCCTTCAAAATCTGTACGAAGGAATAGTCTTCGCATATCCTTATTCCCTAAGAATTTTATACCAAGAAAATCGTAAACCTCACGCTCTAGGATTTCAGCTCCTTTCCAAAGGTGACTTACCGTAGGAATATAGGCCTTATCTCTATCGGGATTTACTATCTTAACGCTTGTGCGCTGGTGTGTTATAGTGTTTTCAAGAATGTATACCGCGCCGAGACCTTCTTCTAAGAAATCCTCGCCAACGATGGTAACAAGGAAATCATAATGCTCCTCGTTTTTGAGTCTCTCCATCTCAGAAGAGAATCCATCAAGACCAAGTATTTTATTCTCTAGCTTCATGGTTTACAATTCTTCTTTAGCCTGCTTAATTGTTAGCCAAAGTTTATCTATAGCCTTTTTCAGATTTTCTTTGCTTAGTAGATTGTTTACTACGATAGGCTTTTCCTTTTTGTTTGCACCACCTAAAAACTTCTCAACTTTGATTTTACGCTGAAGTTGCATCATTCCGTAAAGAATAGCCTCCGGTCTAGGTGGACAGCCAGGTATGTATACATCAACGGGAACTATCTCTTCGATACCACGTACAACGTGATAACTACTTTTAAAAGGACCACCTGAAATTGCGCAACCACCAACGGCCACAACATATTTAGGTGTAGCCATCTGGTCATATAGGCGTTTTAATACAGGTGCCATCTTATGGGTGATTGTTCCGGCGCACATTATTAGGTCTGCCTGTCGGGGGGAGTTACGTGTTACCTCAAATCCGAAACGAGCGAAATCGTAACGGGCGCAACCAACGGCCATAAACTCAATACCACAACAACTAGTTGCAAAAGTTAGTGACCAAAGGGAGTTTGCTCTTCCCCAATTTATTGCCTCATCTAAAGAGCCTAAAACTAGGTTTACTCCACCCTGATTGAGTTCCTTGACAATGCCTTCAAGAGTTTCATTGTCCTTGAAATCCTCATAGGGGAGAGACTTTATTCTAGGCTTTCTTATTTCCATTCTAATGCTCCTTTCCGCCAAGCGTAAGCTAGGCCAAAGACTAAAACTAGCAGGAAGAATCCCACACTTACAATAGCCATAGTTCCAAATGAGTTAAGCGATACAGCCCATGGATATAGAAACATTGTCTCTACATCAAAAATCAAAAAGAGTATGGCGAAGAGGTAATAACCCACACTTACAGGTATCCATGAGGATCCATAAGTTGGTATTCCGCATTCAAAAGGTTCTCCTTTAACCTTGTTGTAAGTGCGTGGGCCAATAAGTTTGGCTATAACATAAGCTGCTACAACCAAGAATACGGCCGTTATAAGGACGGTAATAAATAAAACAAAATACATTGTGTGTACCTAAAAAACTTAAAAAAAACCTCCCTTAAACGCATGCAAAGTTACAATATATTTTCCTTTAAACAAAACAAAGGAAATAGTTTATTTTTAGATATTTTTTTAATTTGTTGGTAAATAATTTTCAATTATACGCCTAAACAGTACGATTAGCGCTAAGATGTTAGAAATATTTTTTTTCTTTCAAAAGAGGATATGGAAAGAGTGTCTTAGCTCAAAGTAGTCAATACTATCCGTAGCTCTTATTTGAGGAATTCAAATAAAGTTAGGCTGAAAAATTGGCTAGGGACTTTTTTTACTTATTCTTGTATCGGAATGCTACTTATAAGTTCATTGTAGAGGTCAACGGGACTCCAGTGCCACTTTTTAGTGTCCTCTTGAGCCAACATCTTATATGTGTCGGAGGAGTAAACCATTGTTATAGCCTCAATAAGACTTATCCCCTTTTCCTTAGCCAATCGTGGGGCTAACCAAAATAATTTGGAGGGAATAAGCAAGTGGACGTTGTTTTGATTGATTTCACCTATCATAGTGTGACCTTTTTTGCTTCTATAAATTTAAGAGCAGTCAAGCTACTCTCCGTATGAAATAAGTACTGGTCTATGAGTTTGTAGGTTTTTAATTCTTCAATTAAAATGTCTTTGCTTATGACCCCACTCTCATATAATGCAAACTGGGTGTATACGCGGTCGTTGGCAACTGGACCATATACAATATCATAATCGTGATGATAGTCTGCTTGTGTTCTATTATTCTGCACGAAATCTAGCCACTCATCTGTAGGCTCAGCAAAAGACAACATTTTCATTCGTTTTGCAGCCTCATAGTCAAACTCGTACGTATTGATATAGCCTGTGCTGACGTGATTATCGTTCATACGACTCTTTACCCACATTACAGCTTGCTCGTAAGAAGTAGTAGTATAGAAGCCAGAACCATAGTCAAATAAACGATTTGAGCCGTTAATTGCAGGTTGTTTTACTATGTATATACTTCCGTGATATAGCCTCATCGCTCTTCCTCCTTTCTCTTGCTAATAAAATCATCTATCTCAGCCACAAGCCAACGATGTCCTTGAGTGTGGAGTACTTCATAGCAGTCACTTAGATACTCCATCACCTTATATTGATTGAATATCTTCACCACTTCTTCTCCAGATAGTTCCTTTGCTACCTTGTACTGTTCAATGCAGAAGGAGATGAAATATGCTAGTTCTTGCTGTAGCTTGTCCATACCAATCTTCATTTCGGGTCCTAAGTTACGATAAAGATTTTTCTCATCAACTTACTTTTACAAGAAAAAAACTGATATTTTACTTATAAGTAAAATAAAATGTGTACCTTTGCAGTAAAGAAAAACTTAGGAAATTATGAGCGAAGCCCCAGTTAAGACTTGTAAAGATTGGGGAGAATTGCACGATGTATTCCATCCAGTTCCTCTCCGAGGATGAGAGTGAGTTCGAACGGTTTTATTCAAAGTTCAAGGATGAGACCGAATATAATGAGGATTTTGAGCGGCTTCTTAACATACTTGGACGCATTGCGGACTTTGGCGCATTTGAGCGTTTCTTCCGCCCAGAGGGTAAGATGAGCGATGAGGTATGTGCTCTGCCTGTCCTAAAATCGAGGTTACGTCTTTATTGCTTGAGACTTTCTGACAAAATACTGATTCTCGGCAATGGTGGAGTGAAAGCATCCCGTACTTATAACGAGGACAACACACTCAGAGGTTATGTCATCACACTTCAGAAGTTTGACAAGTTGATACGTGAGGGCGTTAAGGACGGCACGATAGTCGTCACTGAGAATACAATAGAAACAGAAAACATCTTTGATATATGAAAAGGATAAAGGCTTCTTTCGATGAGATGCTAGCAAACACCTCCCCAGCCATACAACAAGAGGTGGCAATTGAGTTTGCAATATCCAACCGAATTCACGAACTCATGATAAAGCGTGGTTTGTCCAAACTGCAATTCGCACAGGCTCTTGGTAAGCGTCCTAGCGAGGTGACCAAATGGCTGAGCGGGCAGCATAATTTCACGATAAGGACATTGTCCCTACTATCTTCGTTCTTTGGCGAGTCGCTAGTTGACGTGAAGAGTGTTGGTGGCTAGATGAAGTGATTTGTCT
>JAJQAI010000263.1 GCA_021203915.1 Prevotella sp.
TTCTTAACACTACCCATACTGTTTTTATCCATAAATGGTCGAGAAGTATTACGAGGCATCATCATATTTACATTAAAACGGCGATTCCAAATCCTTCCGTGGTGTGCACAACAATTGCGGAGGTTTGAAATAGAATGTAGCCAATTTTCAAAAACTACGACATCTGCAATTCCATATGATTGTGCCAATCGCTTTTTGTTTACATCCTTCTTCAATGACTGATATAATCGACTGAGTGTTCCAAAAGAAACCACCTCAAGGGACATCCAACTTGGAGGTAGGGTAGGTTTATAATATTTGTCGCTATATTGTTTAATGAAATCTTCGTTACTGCGTTTCACATCATCTGTTATATCTTTCAAAAGATTGGCGTAGTTGCATCTATAGAACTTGCTTTCAAGGAACCAATGTCCACTCCCTGTACTCTCTGAATATATTTGCGTTAAGCGGGCACGAAGCGATACTTCAATGCGTGCTATCAATCCAAACAATAATGAACGTAAATCTCAATCAAAGATATATAGGTCTTGTATGTCATCAAATCTAATATCTTTACGAAGAAATAAATGTTCTCCACCCTCAGAATTGTTTTGAAAAGGATAGGTGTATGCCCTTAGTCGATAATAACTTACATCTCGAAGAAATCGCTCTGCTTCTTCTCTATCGTCAAGAAGCATTCCTTTTCTCTCTAGCTTTTCTACTTGCTCAGACAATAAGAATGCTCTTTTGTTGTATACATTTTGAGTCATACTATTATATAAAACTCGAAGACCTCCCCAGGTGCGCTGTTCTGATGGGAAGCGTGGGAGGTCATATTGTGTGCAAAGTTAAAGACTAATCGCTATATCTCCAAGCAATATGCCGATTTATTAAGAAAATTAATGTTAAGGTAGCAAAAAAAGGTAAATGGGTATGATTAGAAACAGCAACGGGTAACTGGAATATGCCTTCTATCTCGCCTTAAGGTTACGATTGCATTTTGGATTTTGTTATCTAAAGTCAACTTGTCCACTTAATACGCCTATAGTACTAGGTTTTTATCCGTCAGATTAGGGCTTTACTATCCCCTCCTCTCGCCTACACCTCGCGCATGCAAACCTTGGAAATCGCTATCGGGTTCGTTGTCAACTCGCGCCTTTTGGGACTTTCATCCAAGTTTAAAGGACATGCCCATCGTACCGAAAATCCCGTCTAACAAGGTAATTAAACGGGATTATGATCTTTCTTGTCTATCTTTTTCTACTTAACTTCCTCAAAATCAGCGTCTTGGACGGTTTCATCAGTCCCGCCTCCGGTGGTATCTTGTGAGCTGTTACTAGCGCTGGTATCATTAGGATTAGTTTGAGGACCTTGTCCTGCTTGATACATTTGCTGACTTGCAGTCTGCAACACAGTATTAAGGTTGTTAATTGCACTGTCAATCGTTGCTACATCACCACTCTTATGAGCCTCACGAAGTTGTTCTAGAGCAGATTCGATTTGAGGCTTTTGATCTGCAGGAATCTTATCTCCATTGTCCTTAAGGAAGTTTTCGGTTGTGAATATCATGGAGTCTGCTTGATTAAGCTTATCCACTCTTTCACGCTCCTTCTTATCGTTTTCAGCATTCTGCTCTGCTTCAGCCTTCATACGTTCTATTTCTTCCTTGCTCAAACCTGAAGAGGCCTCAATACGGATAGCCTGTTCCTTTCCTGTTGCCTTATCCTTAGCAGAAACCTTGAGGATTCCGTTAGCATCAATATCGAAGGTAACTTCAATCTGAGGAATACCACGACGTGCTGGTGCTATACCTGTAAGGTTAAACTGACCTATGCTCTTATTCTGAGCTGCCATTGGGCGTTCACCCTGTAAAACATGAACAGTTACTTCTGTTTGATTATCCGCAGCAGTAGAGAATATCTCACTCTTCTTACATGGAATAGTGGTGTTAGCATCGATAAGCTTTGTCATAACACCTCCCATGGTCTCAATACCTAGGGTTAGAGGAGTTACATCAAGTAGCACGATATCACCTACTCCACCTTCCTTATTTAGGATAGCACCTTGAATAGATGCACCAACCGCCACTACCTCATCTGGGTTGACACCCTTAGATGGCTCTTTGCCAAAGTAATTCTTTACTAGAGTCTGAACTGCAGGTATACGGCTAGATCCACCTACCAAGATAACCTCATCAATGTCAGATGTAGACAATTTTGCATCAGCGATGGCTTTTTGACATGGAGCTAAGCATGACTGTATAAGGTCATGAGATAATTGCTCAAATTGAGCACGTGTTAGCGTCTTTACCAAGTGCTTTGGCACACCACCTTCAGCGGTAATGTAAGGTAGATTGATTTCAGAGGCTGAAGTACTAGATAGTTCTATCTTTGCTTTTTCAGCAGCTTCCTTTAGGCGTTGCATAGCCATAGGATCCTTAGAAAGGTCAATACCTTCATCTGCCTTGAAACCACCAACTAGCCAATCGATAATAACCTGATCAAAGTCATCACCACCAAGATGCGTATCACCATTGGTAGAAAGAACTTCAAACACACCACCTCCAAACTCAAGTATTGAGATATCGAAAGTACCTCCACCAAGGTCGAAGACAGCAATCTTCATATCTTTATTGGCCTTGTCAACACCATAAGCTAGCGCTGCAGCTGTAGGCTCATTTACGATACGACGTACATTAAGACCAGCAATCTGACCAGCTTCTTTTGTAGCTTGACGTTGTGAGTCTGAGAAGTAAGCAGGTACAGTAATAACTGCGTCAGTAACTTCCTGACCGATATAATCCTCAGCCGTTTTCTTCATCTTCTGAAGAATCATAGCTGAAATCTCTTGAGGAGTATACTTTCGGTCTTCAATTTCAACGCGAGGAAAACCACCCTCGTTTACAACTGTGTAAGGTACACGCTCTGTTTCTTTGGCACACTGCTCATAAGTTTCACCCATAAAGCGCTTAATAGAATAAACAGTGTTCTTGGGGTTAGTTATAGCTTGACGCTTAGCTGGATCTCCAACCTTACGCTCCCCATCCTTTACAAAGCCTATTACTGAAGGAGTAGTGCGCTTACCTTCACTGTTGGCAATTACAACTGGCTCGTTACCCTCAAAAACGGCAACACATGAGTTAGTTGTACCTAAGTCAATTCCTATTATCTTTCCCATAATTTTATATTTTTTTGTTTTTATTTTTTCGGTTTATGCATTCCCCTATCAACTAACAAAACGTATGCCAAAAAACATATATATGACAAAACAAGTGACATTTTGTCTTAAAATCGCGTCAGAAATGCTATAGAAAAAAGAAAAAATATTTTTTCTATTGTTTTTAAAGGTGTTTGTCAGTGCTTTTGAAGGCTAAAGTTTCTTTGATCTCTTGACCTTGATGTTGTCACAAGATAAATACCCAAGAATATAAGTATTATAGCTAGAGCGTGCGAAAGCTTGAGTATTCCTAGACCGGTTAATACACTTACTACAACCGCTACAATGGGTTGCACATAATTATATATACTAACTACAGTTGGACGCAGATTCTTCTGCCCCACCATCATTAGTATATAACTTAAAAAAGTGCCGAAGAAAACAACAAAAAAGGTTTCCATAAAAGTCTTAAGTGAAATCAAGCTATAATCTACGCTTTTAACATGAGAAAAGGTAAAGGGCAAAACCAGTATCGTAGCATAGGTAAACATCCACTTATTGACAGTGAAAACCGAATAACGCTTTATTAGACCACTAAAAAGTGTAAGATAAAGAGCAAATGAAAGTTGAGCTAGCATGCAAAGCAAATCACCTCTTATATCACCAACTTTAGCGCTCCCTGCTGTAGCACTTGTTAGAATAAGTATTACGGCACCTATACATCCTATAACTACGCCAAAAATTTTCTTTACAGTTAGAGGCTCTTTAAGTATAATAGCAGCCAAAATCATAGCAAAGATAGGCATGGATGTTGTCACGATGCTTGAATTAATCGGAGAGGTTATGCTAAGCCCAATAGTATAGCAACACTGATTGGTTACAAGTCCAAACACTGCAGCCCCCGCAAATAAAAGTATATGCTTTCTAGGGACTTTCTCTTTTTTTACAAAAAAGGATGCAAGCCAAAAAAGAATCATAGCCCCAACAACTCTAAAGGTTACCATATCAAGGCCCGTAAAGCCATGTAGCATAGCATCCTTGCCAAAGGGAGCCATTAATCCCCAAAAAACGCAGGCAAAGAAAATACAAAAATGAGCTATAACATTAGAGCTTTTCATTCATCCCTTTTTTTAAACAAAGTGCAAAGTTATAATTTTTTTATAGAGCTTTCATCGCTTTTTTTTTAAAGTTAAAGATTTTCCTTTATAGTTTGTGTATATCAAGCAAAAAGAATAACTTTACAACGATAAAGAGAAAAAACCTTGGGGAAAAATAGCCCAAGGATAAAGCCTGAACTTATCTTTCGTTATGAAATACGCAGAATACCTTGAAAAAATAGAGATAGACTCACTTTGGTCCGGACAAAAGCACATCGTCTGGAAACTCGATAGACTGGTCAACATCTTAAGTGGAGTCAATGGGATGGGTAAAAGTACAATACTTAACAAATTAATAAAAAGTATTTGGCCAAAAGGTGATGTAAAAAATGAAAACCTAGAAGGTGTAAAAATTACTACTTACCCCAAAGATGCTACCAACATTAGATTTGATGTAATACGTTCTTTTGATAGACCACTAGTAAGAGCTGATGTGTTCAATAATCCTGCTTCGCATTTAGTAACCGAATTAGACTTGCAACTCTTTAATCTGCAAAGAAAATATTTAGATTACCAAGTAAACATAGGAAATCGTATTATTGCTGCACTTCAACAAGGTGGGCTAGAAGCAACCCAAACGGCTGCAGCTATATCAGAGCCTAAGAAAAAGTTCCAGGATCTTATTGATGAGCTATTTAAAGAAACCGGAAAGAAAATTGTAAGAGAAGAAAATGAGATACGTTTTTTGTTAGTTGATGAAGAACTCTATCCATATCAACTCTCAAGTGGCGAAAAACAACTCCTTGCTATCCTACTGACAGTACTAGTTGAGGACAACCTCCCATATGTACTTTTTATGGATGAACCAGAGGTTAGTATGCATATTGAATGGCAAAAGAAATTAATAGATATTGTTCTTGAGCTAAATCCTAATGTACAAATAATCTTAACCACACATTCACCAGCGGTTATAATGAATGGATGGATAGATAATGTAACAGAAGTAAGTGATATTACAGACCAATAATTCTTTTTTCTCTTATCCAATCGTCATATAAAAATCCACCTATTAACCCCTTATGAATAGCCTCAAAGATCATATAACCTCTGATTATTTCAAGGCGGCCAATAGTATGACGCCTAAGAAGGCTCGAAGGAGGATAGTTGCTTATGTGGAGAGTTATGATGATGTGCTATTTTGGCGCACAATCCTAGGTAATTATGAGGACGAGACACGCTATTTTGAGATTATGCTTCCCTCGCATGGCTCGTTAAAGCGGGGGAAAAGTTCTGCACTCATTAATCTTCTTAATAGAGTTGGCCAGGATATGATAGCCTGCGTTGATGCAGACTACGACTATCTGCTTCAAGGTAGTTATGAGTCCTCGCGTCACATGATTGAGAGTCCATATGTTATTCATACCTACGCTTATTCAATAGAGAATCTTCAGTGTTACGCCCCATCGCTACATAACGTGTGTGTAATGGTATCTTTAAATGATAGAGTAATATTTGACTTTGTTAGTTTCATGAGGGAATATAGCAAAGCTATCTTCCCGCTTTTAATATGGTCAATACTTTCCTATAAAAGGATTACTACGGAAAAATTTACTCTATCTGACTTTAATAGCGTTATAGAAATTGGAGGATTCCAACTACGCAATCCCGAGATGGCAATTGAGAATTTAAAAAACAAGGTTGAAAAAAAGCTTAATTGGCTATCTAGACGCAACCCCGATATAGATGAAGCTTTTCATAAGACAGTGGAAGAAATCACCTCTCTTGGAGTTACACCAGAGACTACTTACCTATATATACAAGGGCATCACCTATTCGATAAGATTATAGTTCCAATTATGGATAAGGTTTGTACGAAGTTAATCCGCGAACGTGAAAATGAAATTCGTCGCCAAGCCGTTCATTCAACACAGATGCATAATGAGCTATCGTGCTACTCTCATAGCGTTCAAGATGTAGTGCAAATGCTAAAGAAGAATACCGGCTTTATGCTCTCCGATATTTTTAGAAAAATCCAACAAGAAGTTGAACGCTTTCTTTCCCAGTGAAGAGCAAATAACCCCTTAGATTGTTGTTTCTAAAAACTTTAGACGTCCACTAACCTTTAGAGTTTTTGTAGTGGCGGGAACAAGCATTGCTTCTCCTGCTTTAAGAGAGGTTTCATTCCCCTCGTTATCAAGGAAAAGGCCCTCACCATTAATTCCAATAAAGATTATAAAACTATCTAAATAAGAATAATCAAGCGTCATTGGAGAATCAATATCGTAGACAACAGTGTTAAAATATGGACATCTAATAAGTGAAACGCCTTGATTCATAACCGGCACATAATCCACTCTACAGTCGTCATCTAAACCAAAGTCCACGCATTCTTGAGCCTCCTTAATGTGGAGCTCACGGAAAGAATCATTTTCATCCTTGCGCCTAAAGTCGTAAATGCGGTAAGTAACATCAGAGGCTTGTTGTATTTCAGCTAGAAAACACCCCTTACCAATACCGTGGATACAACCAGAAGGGATAAAAAAGCAGTCGTTTTCTTTTACAGCATGCTGTTTTATTATATTGCAGATAGCTTCACTTTGAGCGACTTCCTTATATTGCTTTAGAGTAATCTTTTCCTTTAGTCCACAAAAAAGTCTAGCCTCCGGTTCTACATCAATAATATACCACATCTCTGTCTTACCATGACGCATACCATTTCTAATTGCAGTTTCATCATCGGGATGCACTTGGATTGATAAATCATGGCTAGCATCTATAAATTTAACAAGCAGTGGAAACTCATCACCATACATTCTATAATTCTCTTTTCCAACGAGTTCATGCTGTTTTTCAGATAAAACTTTTGATAAAGTTTCACCCTTGTATGGTCCAGAAGATATTATGCTCTCAGAGCCTGCAACGCCAGAAACCTCCCAACTCTCCCCCACACTTTCTTCTTGGGGAGAAAGGCCCTTAAACCTAACTATTTTGTCTCCTCCCCAAAATTTATGCTTCAGTAGTGGTTCAAACTTTAGTGGTTCCATTTTTTATTTATCAAAAAAATTAATTCTCCCTCCAGAATGCAGGAGTGAAAAGTACTAATACGCTAAAGAATTCAAGACGTCCCATAAGCATCAAAAATGAGCATACCCACTTACCTAAGACAGGTAGCATATCCCATGACATTGATGGACCTATTTCTAAATCCAAAGGTGCTCCAACGTTACTTGCGCAACTTAAGGCAATCATTATAGAATTCGTACTATCAATTCCCATGCACGTAAGCATCACGTACGCAAAAAGACATACAAGTAGATATAGAACCAAACACACAAAAAGTGTAATTTGCGCTTGGGTGGCAACGTTACTATCCTTAACTCTAACGGGCAGTATAGCTTTAGGGTGTATTATTCGCTTGAACTCGTTTTTTACTATCTTAAAAAGCATAAGAACCCTTACGCTCTTTAAACCGCTGGTCGTGCTACCCGAGCAGGCCCCAATAAATGCACATAAACATAAGATTATCCACGTTATATGTGGCCACTGACCCACATCGGTGGTAAATATTCCCGTGGTAGTAGTAAAGGAAACAACTTCAAAAAGAGCATAACGCAAGGAATCAATAAAATCATAGCTCATATCCTTCATAAGGAAGAACATAATGGCTGCTGTAGCTATTAGAACAATAGCAACATAAAACCTTACTTCCGAATCTTTGACTAAATTCTTAATTTTCCCCTTTACTAGTGTCATGTACATAAGGGTAAAGTTTACACCCGAGAGGAACATAAATGCGGTTGCCGTATAATCTATCGCTTCAGAATGGAAATAGCCATCACTTGCATTATGAGTTCCAAAGCCTCCCGTTGCGGTTATGGTCATTGCATAGTTTAGACAATCAAAAATATCCATGCCTGCGAGATAGAAACCTACGCCACAACCTACAGTAAGCACGAGATATACCACCCATATTGCCTTAGCCGATGTACTAAGTCTTGGATGCATTTTAGTTCTCATCGGACCCGTTGCTTCGGCAGAAAACACGCGCACATTTCCGCCCACAAGCGAAGGAAGAATTGCTATGGTAAAGAATACAATACCAAGACCTCCTATCCATTGCATCATCGTGCGCCAAAAAATTAGACCATGAGGCAGAGCCTCAACATCGGCAATTACCGATGCTCCTGTCGTGGTAAAACCAGACATGGTCTCAAAAAAAGCGTCCGTATAATTTGTTAGGTAGCCACTAATCAAAAAAGGTAGGGCTCCAAAAATACTAAATATTATCCATGTTAGAGTTACAAGCAGATAAGCATCACGGCGTCCCATGCTATTTTCTGCATGAAGACCCATACGTCTAAAGCCTATAGCCATAAGAATAATTAGAACAAGGCTTACGATAAAAGCTAGAACATCATCCTCGTGATAGTGAAGTGAGATACCCAAGCAGCAC
>JAJQAI010000299.1 GCA_021203915.1 Prevotella sp.
ATGAAAAAGTTAATATTACTAACACTTATATCTGTACTCTTTGTAGGTTATGTATCTGCACAAGAGACCCAAGAAAACCAACCACAAGCTTCAATAAAGTTTGATACCACTAAGCATGATTTTGGCACATTTTCCTCAAAGGATTATACCCAAAAATGTACATTTACATTCACCAATGTAGGAGATGCCCCACTAATTATTAATCAAGCTGTGGCTAGTTGTGGATGCACCGTACCTTCATACACAAAATCTCCTGTAGCACCAGGAGAAAAGGGAACCATCGATGTTACTTATAAGGGAAAAGGTAAAACTCCAGGGCATTTTAATAAGTCCATCACAGTAAGCACAAATGGAGTGCCAGAGCGTGTACGCCTTTACATCGAAGGAGTTATGAAAGATGATGAATGATTATGCCATAATTAGGCATTCATCACCTCCACACTAGAAAAATAGAGTTTAACTCTCCCCTACTATACACATTTTTTTTCATATTTGAGGCTAAAACTCGTTTTTTGCCGATTATTTTGACAAGCATTCTTTCCTAAATGTCGAAAATGATTACGATACTTGGTCCAACGGCATCTGGAAAGACTTCTCTTGCCGTAGGTTTAGCCTATGAACTTTCTGGAGAGATAATAAGTGCTGATAGCCGTCAAGTCTATCGTTTAATGGACATTGGTACAGGCAAGGACTTAAAAGAATACATTATACGTGGCAAAAGCATTCCTTATCACCTAATAGATATTGTTGAGGCTGGAGAAAAATATAATGTCTTCCAATATAAAAAAGATTTCCAAAGGGTTTATAAGGACATTACTAAACGAGGAGTAATACCTATTCTTTGTGGTGGCAGTGGCTTATATATAGAAGCTGTCCTAAAGGATTACAATTTAGTAGAAGTTCCAGAGAATTCTTTTCTTAGAGAGAGTTTAAAAGATAAATCTTTAGAGGAGTTAACCTTAATACTTGAGAGATTAAAAAAGGAAAATCTTTCAAAGATGCACAATCTCACAGATGTAGATACAAAAAAAAGAGCGATTCGTGCTATAGAAATTGAGACCTACTATAAAGAGAAAAGTAACTTGAAAAATAAGGCACCTTTAGAAATCGACTCTATAGTTTTTGGCATTGATATAGATCGAGAGGAAAGAAGACAAAAGATATCCTCTAGATTAAAAGAGAGGTTGGAAAACGGGATGATCGAGGAGGTTCAAGGCCTACTTTCAAGTGGAATAAAAGCTGAGGACCTTATATATTACGGTCTTGAATATAAATATGTAACTTTGTACCTCACAGGTAAACTCTCTTTTTCTGAGATGTTTTCTTCTTTGGAGATAGCCATTCATCAATTCGCTAAACGTCAAATGACATGGTTTAGAGGAATGCAGCGTCGAGGCACAAAAATAAATTGGTTAAATTCTTCAATGCCAATGAACGAAAAAATTGAAGCAATCAAAAAAATGCTTTCCTAAAAAGATTCATTATGCAAGAAAAGAAAAATCGTTGGGCTATAATATTTTGCCCCCAAAAAGGCTCAAAGCAAGCTGATAAAATTTGGGGTAAGATTGAGCCTTCATTACGTGAAAAGGAAGTTCTTTATGATCTTTTTAAGGTTAAAACAGATGGCGTTTCTTCTCAAGTGGATTCTCTTCTTGAAGATGGTTATAAAACTATCGTCGTTGTAGGGGGTGACTTTGAACTCTCAGAGGCTGCAAATTCTATAATGAACTTGGAAGAAAAAGAAAGAGAATTGGTAGCCCTAGGTATAATACCTTTAGGGAATACTAATGATTTTGCACATTATTGGGGATATAGTGAAGCTAGCATTGATAAAACCATTAATTGGCTAAAGAATCATAGAATTCGTAAAGTTGACGTTGGACTCATCACTTATCAAAGCGAAGAAGATAAAGAGAAAGAACATAGATATTTTTTAAACTGCGTAAATATTGGTTTAGTATCCTCAATACTCAATCTACGCCAACAAACTCATCGTTTGCTTGGTTCTAAGACTTTATCGTTTTTAGCCTCAATGGTTCTCGTTATATTCCAAAGACTTGACTATTTGGTAAAGCTAAAGATAAACTCTCAAAAAATTACGCACAAAATTATGACTATGTGCGTGGGAAATGCTTTGGGATATGGCCTAACACCACATGCTGTCCCATATAATGGAATGCTGGATGTTTCTATAGTATACCAAACCGAAATAACGCAACTTTTGGAGTGTATATATCTGTTTTGGACAGGAAAACTTCTCAACCATAGAAATGTTCACCCCTTCCGTACTCGTCTTCTTGAAATAGAAGAATCCTCTAAAGCTATGGTAAGTGTTGATGGGAAGATGCTCCCTACCCCTATAGGAGAATATTCAATAACTGTAGAACAAGAGGCTATAAACTTTCTTATTCCCGACTAATTTCTTTATTAACCACCGAAGTTGTCGTACATTATTGATTCTGGTTCCACGCCAAGGCTATCAAGCATCTTAACGACAGCGTCGCTCATCGGTCCAGGACCACACATGTAATATTCAATATCCTCGGGATCCTCCACATCTTTAAGATATGTGTTGTACATAACCTGATGTACAAAACCTGCGGTATATTTAACTTTCTTTTTGTCAGCCTCTGGATCTGGACGGTCAAGAGCTAAATGGAAATGGAAATTTGAGAATTCCTTTTCAAGGCTAAGGAAATCATTTAGATAGAACACTTCAACAAGCGAACGGGCTCCATAGAAGTAATGTAGTTCCCTATCGCGAACATTTAGCGTCTTTGTAATATGCATAATCTGTGAGCGAAGTGGAGCCATTCCAGCACCGCCTCCTACCCAAATCATCTCTTTCTTACTATCAAAGATTGGATGGAACTCACCATAAGGACCGCTCATGATAACCTTATCACCAGGCTTACGACTAAATATGTATGAGGATGCTATACCCGCAGGAACGTCTTGAAAACCGACCTGTGGTTTTGGCTTAAATGGAGGTGTAGCAATACGCACTGTCAACATGATCCTATCCCCTTCAGCCGGATAGTTTGCCATAGAGTAGGCTCTAACGGTATCCTCTGGATTTTGAGCTTTTATAGAGAAAATATTAAAGTTTTCCCACATAGGTAGGAAAGTATCACCTATATCAGCCTTATCAAAGTCCTTATCGTAGTCAATCTGAGCATATTTCGGAATCTTTATTTGGGCATAAGAACCAGGAACAAAGTCCATGTGCTCTCCTTCAGGTAAAGCTACGATAAATTCTTTAATAAAGGAACTAACATTTTTGTTACTTATTACCGTGCACTCCCATTCCTTTACACCAAGAACGCTTTCAGGAACTTTTATCTCAAAATCACCTTTCACCTTACATTGACAACCCAAACGCCAATGATTTTTTATCTGCTTTCTTGTAAAGTGTGGACGTTCAGAATCTAGAATTTCGCCTCCACCTTGGAGAACTTGAACCTTGCATTGTCCGCAACTAGACTTACCACCACAAGCCGAAGGTAGATATATTCCACTTTCGGTAAGAGTTGACATAAGAGAAGATCCTTGGGCTACACTTATAGTCTTTTCCCCATTTATTACGATGTTTACGTTCCCACTAGGTGAAAGATACTTCTTGGCAATAAGAAGCATTATTACCAAGAGCAAAATTATAACTAGAAAGACGATTATACTAGTAAAAATAAACTGTACCATACCTCTGATTTGAAGTTATATCTTAAGACCTGAGAAGCACATCATGGCCATTGCCATTAGTCCAACTGTAATAAATGTTATACCTAGTCCACGCAGAGGTTTTGGAACATCGCAATATTCCATTTTCTCTCTTATTGCACCCATTGAGACAATAGCAAGAGTCCAGCCAATGCCACTACCTATAGCGTATACGATGGCATCAGCAATACCACCTATATATTGAGAACTTGAAGCATCAAGATTAATACGTTGCTGCATAAATAGGGATGCTCCCATAATAGCGCAGTTTACAGCAATAAGAGGAAGAAAAATTCCAAGTGAGGAATATAGCGATGGAGAAAAACGCTCCACAATCATTTCTACTAATTGTGTAATACCCGCTATAACAGCAATAAAGAGTATAAAGCTTAAATAGGATAAATCCACTCCTTTAACTAGGCAATCTGGACCCAAAACTCTTGTTTGAAGAAGATAATTTACAGGAACGGTTATCAGTAGCACAAATGTTACTGCTAGACCTAATCCTAGTGAAGTCTTAACGTTTTTCGAGACAGCTAGAAAAGAACACATTCCAAGAAAGAATGCGAATATCATATTGTCTACGAAAATCGATCTTATAAAAAGGCTTAACATGTGTTCCATAACAAAATAACTTTTTTCCTAGGTTACTTTTTCTCTCCAATAAAGGCTCTATGTATCCATATTACGCACCCAACTAAAATAAGAGCCATAGCAGGCATTGTCATCATACCGTTGTTGATATAGCCAAAAGAATAAACATCCTCAGGAAGTATCTTTATGCCCAATAACGAGCCACGACCGAAAAATTCTCTTACTATACCAACTACAATAAGAACAAAGGCATATCCAAGACCATTAGCTATACCATCAATAAGGCTAGGAATAGGCTTGTTCATCATTGCGAAGGCCTCAAGACGCCCCATTAGTATACAATTGGTAATAATAAGTCCAACATATACCGATAACTCAACGCTAACATCGTACACAAAAGCCTTGAGAATTTGACTTACAATTGTTACAAGGGTTGCAATGACAACTAGCTGAACTATTATTCTAATACGGTTTGGAATCGTATTGCGTAGCAAAGAAATTATCACATTAGCACATGCTAGAATTATAGTTACAGAAAGTCCCATAACCAGAGCAGGCTTAAGTTGTGAAGTAACTGCTAGTGCTGAGCAAATTCCAAGCACTTGAACAAGGACGGGATTATCCCCGCCAAGTGGCGTTAGAAAATAATTTTTGTTCTCTTTTGAAAAAAATCCCATATTTTTTCTCCTTTTTTAGTTCTTCAAAAAATTAAGGTACTTTGTTAGACCGTCCTTAAGCATTAGAGAAACACCATCAGAGGTTAAAGTAGCTCCAGTTACAGCATCGCATTGAACGGTAGTATCATTGACCTCATTTTTCTTTACTACAGAAAGGGCTACGCCGCCCTCATCGTTCTTTCTTATCTTTTTACCGATGAACTGATCCTGCCAAGACCTACTATCTTTTATCTCAGCACCTAAGCCTGCGGTTTCACTTTCATGATTGAAATATGCTCCACAAACGGTATTCTTATCTTCATCGATTCCAATATATCCGTTAATTGGACCCCAAAGCCCCATACCATAAATAGGTACAACATACTTCGTATGACCATCGACTTGGCAGATAAATAAGGCTAACTTTCCAGCCTTGTAATCCGAGCTTCCAAGTTTAAAACCAGCATCCTCACCACCTTGAGTACCCTCTTGGGTAACCCTACCTAAAGTATCGATTATTTCATCTTGAAGAATAACTTTAGTGTACTCTTGGGCTACCTGCTTATCGTTAAGTCCCCATATATTAAGAGCAGCAAGTATTTGTTTTTTCTTATCTAGGGCTACGTTAACATCTTGTTTGGGTTTCAAATAACTAGATGCAAAAGCTAAAAGAAAGGCCACAACAATAACAATAACTATAGAGTAAACAATCGTATAGAAATTGGAGTTTGTATTTAATTTTTTCTTATCATTACCCATTGCCATATCCCCCAAAAATTTATTTGCTAAGACGTTTAGCCCTTAAAGATATATTGCGTTGAACTACACAGTAGTCAATAAGTGGCGCGAACATGTTCATTAGTAATATGGCTAGCATCATACCCTCTGGATAGCCTGGATTCTTTACCCTAACTATTATTGCAATAACACCAATAAGGAAGCCATAGATGTATTTACCCGTTTCTGTTCTACATGAGGTAACGGGGTCAGTAGCCATAAAGACAGCACCAAAGCAAAAGCCTCCAAGGAATAAATGTTCATACCATGGTATTGGTGTGGATTCTGAGAAAGAAAAAAGGATGGCCATAAGTGAGCCTCCTACAAATACGCTCAGCATAGTCTTCCAACTTGCAACTCCGGTATAGAGTAAAATAATAGCACCAATTCCAATAGCTATAACACTAGTTTCTCCTATTGAACCCGGAATAAGACCAATAACCATATCGCTAAGACTTTCTGTTGGGATATGCCCTGAACCAATACTTGCAAGTGGCGTAGCCTCAGTAAAGCTATCGGGTAAGTTATTGCCAAGATTAAAGATTGTGCTATTAGCTACCCAAACGCTATCACCACTCATAACAGCAGGATATGAGAAGAACATAAAGGCACGAGCACCTAGGGCTACGTTAAAGATATTCATTCCTGTTCCTCCAAATATCTCCTTAACAAATATTACTGAGAAAGCAACCGCAAGGGCTAGTATCCATAGTGGACAGTTAATAGGTATAATCATAGGTATTATTATACCACTTACTAAGAAACCTTCTTGGATTTCCTCTTTCTTAAACTGAGCCCAGGCAAACTCTATGGCTAAACCCACAATATAACTCACTAGGATTTTGGGCAGTACTTTAAGAAAACCATAAAGAAATACTTCCCACCATGATGCCTCAAAAAGAGTCCCTGCTGCTAAAAAGTTCTGATAGCCAACATTGTACATACCAAATAGTAGAGCAGGTAATAGCGCAATAACTACAATACTCATAATTCTTTTTGCATCTATGGCATCGTGTATATTTGTTCCACTTTGAGAAGTGGTACTAGGAACATATAGAAATGTTTCAATACCCTCAAAGACACTACCGAAGAAGTGTAGTTTTCCCCCTTGAGAGAACGTTGGTTTAATCTTATCTAAATATTTCCTTAACATGACTTTTTTTAAAAAGTTAGGAATTTTCCTTTCTTAGCATATCAAGTCCAGAGCGAACAATTTTTTGAAGTTCTTGTTTAGAAGAGTCAACGAATTCTGCCAGAGAAAAATCCTCTGGAGCGACTTCATATATACCAAGAGCTTCCATCTTATCAATATCTCCTACTATAATAGCCTTGATAAGATATTCTGCATAGATATTCATTGGGATAACGCTATCGTACTCTCCGCTCATAATAATGTGGCGTTTACCTCCTTTAATACGAGCATCAAGACGATATTCTTTCTTTTTTTGTAGCCAAGAAAAATAGCTCCTGTTTACAGAAAATTCTTTTAGTCGAGGCATTATCCAACCAATGAACTCATGTTTATTTTCTCCCTCTGGAATAACTGTTATCTCGGAGGCATGAGCATCTAAAAAACCATCAATTGAGGTCTTCCTTCCCGTTAGAACATTACCATTTATTATTCTTAGAGTTTCGCTTTTTTCCTCTCTTAGATTGTCTTTAAGTAAGTGAGAGATTTTTTCTCCTACGATAGTTTCAGCATACATAGGAGTTTTTATCTGGCTTCCTGTAATAGCTATTCTTCGATGTAAGTCAACTTTTCCACGCCTAAACAAGCGACCAAAGAAAATCACCGCCATTGGATCTATAGTCCACACGACCTCTCCCTTATTAACTGGTGAAATGTGATTAACTTGAACGCCCACATTGCCAGCAGGGCAAGGACCGTCAAAAATATTGACAGAAACGTCCTTAGCCTCAACAAGAGATTTGGATGTTTGTAAGGGTCCTATACCTAAGAAAGTAGGAGCTATTTTAGAAAGTGCAGTAAGTCCTGCTTGGAAATCCTCTTCATTACCATCTAATTCGACTTCAAAATCAGAAGCCAGTGGCTTATCTCTAAGTGCACTTATAAATATGCCCTTAGGGATAGTATCGTCATAGACGCTAATAGCGTAGGGTAAGCGATTAATCCAACCAAATAGTCCAGCTTCTTTAAGCAAAGAGATAACCTCCTTGCAAGATAGTTTAGAGACATCTTTAATGGGAAAATCTACGTATTCTTGGTGCTCATCAGTTTTTATAATAACCATTAAAACTTTTCGTCTTTCTCCTCTAACAACCTCCTCAACAGTGCCACTAACAGCAGATGAAAAGCCTATCTCGGGATAATGCTTATTGACAAAAAGAGTTTGTCCGGCCTTAACGTGTTCGCCTTTGTTAACTACTACCTTAGGAGTAATACCTTGAAATGCTTCTGGAGAAAGAGCTACTTTTTCACTTAGCGAAAACACCTTTATATCTCTAGAGGCCTCACCTTCTAGGCGAATATTAAGTCCACGGTGTATTTTATATACCTTCGTCATAAAAAATCTTTTTTGCCCAATAAGGGCTTAAAAAATAGCGTTGCAAAATTACAAAAAAGGATAAAAATAAAAG
>JAJQAI010000255.1 GCA_021203915.1 Prevotella sp.
GCAAGCCATCAAGGGCGTACTAAAGGGACTTTATGTTGGAAAAGTGCTCTCCTTAGAGGAGCATCCAGATTCAGACCATCTACATGTAACCATGGTTGACTTAGGTAGAGAGACGCCATCTCAAATAGTTTGTGGCGCTCCTAATGTTAGAGAGGGTCAAAAGGTTATTGTAGCCGATATTGGCTGTGTCCTTTATGATGGTGACAAGGAATTTACCATACGTAAATCCAAGCTACGCGGTGTAGAAAGCTGTGGGATGATATGTGCAGAGGATGAGATAGGAATAGGCTCTGACCACTCTGGTATTATTGTTCTTCCAGAAGATGCCCCCGTAGGCCAAGAAGCAGCCAAATATTACAATATAGAAAGTGATTATCTCATTGATATTGATATAACAGCTAATAGAGCAGATGCTCTTTCTCACTATGGTGTAGCAAGAGATCTTTATGCCTGGCTTGTTAGCAATGGATACCAAACAAAACTACATCGCCCAGGCTCAGAAGATTTTAAAGTTGATAATCACGATTTACCCATTGAGATAACGATTGAGAATACCCAAGCATGTAAACGTTATGCATGCGTAAGTATCACCGATTGCGAAGTTAAGGAAAGTCCTAAATGGCTACAAGACAAACTTCAAATTCTTGGATTACGTCCAATTAACAATATTGTGGACATAACCAATTACATAATGATGGCTTATGGGCAACCCCTTCACTGTTTTGATGCTGACATGGTTTTAGGACATCATATTATTGTGAAGACTATGCCCGATGGAACCCCATTCGTTACCCTTGATGGACAGGAGCATAAGCTTGGTCCTAACGACCTTGCTATTTGTAACTCTAAAGAGCCAATGTGTATCGCAGGTGTGTTTGGTGGTAAGGGTAGCGGAACTTATGAAACTACTCGTTCTGTAGTCCTTGAGAGTGCTTACTTCCATCCTACCTGGATAAGAAAAAGTGCTAGACGTCATGCTCTAAGTACTGATGCATCGTTCCGCTTTGAACGTGGTGTGGACCCCGATGGAATAATATATGCTCTAAAGCAAGCAGCCATTCTTTGTAAAAGCCTTGCTCGTGGCAAAGTATCAATGGAAATTCGTGATGTATATCCAGAAGAAATTCCTAATAAAAAAGTATCACTTAAATACGATTACTTAAATTCTTTAATAGGCAAGGTTATTGAAAAAGAAAAGGTCAAAGAGATTTTAAAAAGCCTTGAAATCAGAATTGAAAACGAGAGTGTGGAGGCCTTAGATTTGATAGTTCCTGCCTATAGAGTTGACGTTGAGCGTCCATGTGATGTAGTAGAGGATATACTAAGAGTTTATGGATACAACAACATAGAAATACCCAGTCAACTCAAGAGCTCCTTAGTTATTAAAACTCAAGAGGATAAAGCCCATAAAAAAGAAAATCTTATAAGTGAACAACTAGTGGGTTCTGGTTTTAATGAAATCATGAACAACTCCCTAACTAAAAGCGCTTATTACGAAAATTTAAATTCGTTCCCAAAAGAAAAGCTTGTAAGGATAATGAATCCTCTTAGCTCTGATCTTAATGTAATGCGTGAGACGCTTCTTTTTGGTGGCTTGGAAAGCATCTCTTATAACACCAATAGAAAAAATCCAAACTTAAGGTTTTTTGAGTTTGGTCATGTATATCAACTAAGTCCTAAGAAAAAGAACTCTGATAATCCACTTTTAGCCTATAGTGAATCTACACACCTTGGACTTTGGCTTACAGGTAAACGCGTTGAAAATAGTTGGGCTCATCCTGATGAGGATGCAACCTTTTATGAGCTAAAAGCCTATGTAAATAATATCTTTTCAAGGATTGGTTTAACTGAAAAAGATTTTTCCTTTGAGCCATCTTCAAACGACGTTTTCCTTAAGGGGATTCAAATAAAGAATCATCAAGAAAAAATACTTGCTGAAATTGGAATATTAAAATCTTCTATTCTTAAAGACTTTGCAATAGAGAATCCTGTATTCTATGCAGAGATAGATTGGACTTTAGCTTTTAAGGCTACAAGAAAAAAGCAGATTAGCTTTACTGAGATAAGCAAATATCCATCAGTTAGTCGAGATTTAGCACTCCTAATAGATAAAAACGTAGAGTTTGAAAAGATAAAAAATATAGCTTTTAGAACTGAGAAAAAGTTTTTAAAGAGCGTTAAACTCTTTGACGTATATGAGGGAAAGAATCTTCCTCAAGGCAAAAAGAGTTATGCAGTAAACTTTATTCTTCAAGACGAGGACAAGACTCTAAATGATAAGCAGATTGATGCAATAATGAATAAATTAATAGGAAATCTTAAAAGTGAGCTAAAAGCGGAACTTAGATAAACTTTTTTTCTCTGGTCCACCGTCGAAAGCTTTTTTAAGAATTCTCAAGTCTATAACGAGAAAAAAAAGTTACTATGGGAAGAGCATTTGAATACCGTAAGGCTACCAAACTCAAGAGATGGGGTCACATGGCTAAGACCTTTACCCGTCTAGGCAAGCAAATCGCCATTGCAGTAAAGGCTGGCGGTCCAGAACCAGAGAACAATCCCTCACTTAGATCTATCATCGCAACTTGTAAGCGCGAAAACATGCCCAAGGATAATATTGAGCGTGCTATTAAGAATGCAGTAGGTAAAGATCAAAGTGAATACAAAGAAGTCACCTACGAAGGTTATGGCCCTCATGGAATTGCGATTCTTGTAGATACTCTAACTGACAACACCACACGAACAGTTGGTGATGTTCGTTCTGTCTTTAATAAGTTTAGTGGCACACTAGGAACAACTGGTTCACTTTCATTCCTATTTGACCATAAATGTGTATTTACCTTTAAGAAAAAGGATGGCATTGATATGGACGAGCTTATCCTAGACCTCATTGATTTTAACGTTGATGATGAGTTTGATGAGGATGAAGAAGAAGGTACTATAACCATATATGGCGATCCCAAAAGTTATGGGCAAATACAGCACTACCTTGAAGAAAAGGGCTTCGAAGATATCGGAGGTGAATTTACATACATCCCCAATGATCTAAAGGATATTTCTAAAGATGACCGTTTGACAATCGATAAAATGATTGAGCGACTTGAGGACTTTGACGATGTGCAAAGCGTTTATACAAACATGAAACCCGAATAGAAGAGGAAAAAATGAAAAAAATAGATTATACCCCACATGGTATTTGTCCTGTAAAAATAAAGCTTGAGGTTGACGATAATGACCATATCCAAAATATACAATTTATTGGAGGATGCGATGGAAATCTCAAGGGCCTTTCATCACTTGTTAAAGGAATGAAGGTTGATGAGGTCAAAAAGCGTCTTGATGGAATACGTTGTGGGGCAAAGCCAACGAGTTGTCCAGACCAACTATGTAGGGCTATTGAGGAGCTATATAAAAACGCTTAAAGCTTCTTACTCTTTTTCTTTTTCGTTTTCTTTTTGGAGAGCTTAAGGCCTAAATCTGAAATTCCAGGGAGTTTTTCAAGATTCATTATGTGACGAATCTCAAAGTGAAGAGTATCGTCCTTGTTTAGGTTTAACTCTTGAAAAGGAAATACATATTGATAGCGAGATACACCACCCCCTAAAACATTTCCCTTTTCATCAAGAAGTTGGCAAAAAAGTGTGTCAACTTTTATCTCTTTTTGCCTCTCGATAGTTTCTTTTACCTCAAGGCAAAGAAAAGTAAAAGGAAAGGCTTCGCTAGTTCTAAGTAAGACATCCAAAAGATAATCTCCTTCGGCCTTAATTCCAGGGATGTCAAAAATTAGAACATCCCCCCTATCCCATCCTCTTTCTGGAGTATGAAGGTATTTATCATATATAGTGGTTGTCTTATTGCAAGAGGATAGCAATAAAAAAAAGGCAAAAATTTCGACCGTAAGAAAAGTACCAAAAGTAGAGCGCATTTTTGGGGCGGATATTGAGTTATGCTTTCTTTAAAGATTATTTAAGATTCTGCAATAGTACCGGGGCCTTCCAAGTTTTTTTCAGCCTTTGGAGTGTGACGGTTTTTTGACTTTTTTTTCTTGCTCTTATCAAATCGTGTAATGCTTTCAGAATCGAGAAGATCAACGGGCTTATTATCACCTTTTGGCGTTCCCTTTTCTGATAGGAACGAAGGTTTTTCACCTCGTTTATTCATTTCAATTATCTCAATAGCTCTTTCTGCTGGTATGGTTTCAACGTTAGATGGAATTTTCTTATCAGTAGAATAAGTAACCATACCGGCTAGGATATCCGCCTTTATCATAAAATAATCATTATCTTTTGTTGAAAGACAAACTTCACGGCTTGGAAGCCGCCTACCTGCTTCGATATAATTGTCCACTTCATAATTAAGACAACACTTTAGCTTGGCACACATTCCAGCGAGCTTTTGGGGATTAAGTGAGATATCTTGATAACGCGCTACGCTAGTGTTGACAGAGACAAAATTCTTCATCCATGTAGCACAACATAGCTCTCTTCCACAAGGTCCTGTTCCTCCAATGCGTCCGGCTTCTTGACGAGCTCCAATTTGTTTCATCTCAATACGTACATGGAAACTTTCAGCTAGAACTTTTATTAACTGACGAAAATCAACACGTTCATCAGCGATGTAATAGAATATTGCTTTGTTACCGTCTCCTTGATACTCTACATCACCGATTTTCATATTAAGATTAAGATCTTTAGCTATTTGGCGAGCTTTTATCATGGTCTGGTATTCCCTATCCTTAGCCTCGTAATACTTATCCATATCCACGGGTTTGGCCAGGCGATAAACTCTTCTTATTTCTTCAAAGTTCTTTAGGTTTGCCTTACGTATTTGCAGCTCCACTAACTTTCCAGTAAGCGTTACAACACCTATATCATGTCCGGGATTAGCCTCAACGGCTACCACGTCTCCTTTTTTTAAGTCAAGATTATTAACATTATGATAATAAGCCTTGCGAGTGTTTTTAAATTGTACCTCTACAAGGTCTGTACTATTAGCGTTTCCAGGGACATCAGCTAAATAATCATAGGTATTGAGTTGACAATTTTGTCTACCGCATCCTTTAGCGCTCAATCCTCTATCAGCAGAGCCTGTAACAATTTTCAAATCTTTATAATCCATCGTTTATAACCTATGGTTTTTTCTTAAGTTCAACAATTATATGGGCAGAAAGATCGAAAAAGACAATTTTAGCATTGGCATTTCGAGCAATGTCGTTCATGGCTTGGGACATCAAAGAAGATATCTCAATAATATTTACTTCATTAATAAAGGGAGAAAACCTCTGAGCAAATTCTTCTTCCTCACTGGATAGATAAACTATATCAGGGTTTTTAAAGTTATACATGAAATTCTCTCTTAAAAGTTTAAGGAAATATGAAAGCATACGGTTTTGCCTTTCCCTTCCAAAGGAAGAAGCCTCTTCTGCCCATTTTTTTAAATCCTTTATCTTTCGAGAGTAACAAAGACGCATTAATTGCTTAAACATATCAAAGAACATTGATCGTTCCCCATCTGCCATAAGATCTTCTAGGGCTTGAGTCCAACTCCCTAAAGAAGAGCGAGAAATTCTTCTAGCTGAATCTGGATCTATACCTCGACGCTCTTTGAGAGCATTTTCAATATCTTTTGTATTAATGGGTGGGACATCAATACGCTGAGAGCGACTCCTTATGGTCTCAAGAATTTCCTCTGGCTTTTCAGAGACCATAATAAAGATTGTTTTTTGAGGCGGTTCCTCAATTATTTTAAGTAGCTTATTTGCGCACTCATCATTCATACGCTCAGGTAGATATATAAGACTTACCTTATAACGACCTTGACTAGACTTTATGGATAGTTTTCTTAAGATCTCAGCACTTTCACTAACGTACATGATTGCTTGTTGGTTTGAAGCCTTCATCTTTTTTAACCAATTATCCATAGTAAAGTAAGGACTTTGTAAAAGCATCTCACGCCACTCTGAAATAAAATCATCACTTACCATCTTTCTATCCGAGGAAGAGGCTTGAGGTTTTATAACGGGAAAAGAAAAATGAAGATCAGGATGCGCTAGGCTATTTATCATAGAGCACTGAGGACAAACCCCACAAGAGTCTTCCTCGGTCCTTGAGGCACATAGCAAATAGGATGCAAGAGAAAGTCCTAGGGCCATTTTTCCGCTTCCTCCGGGGCCACAAAGAAGTAGTGCATGAGGCAATCTATCTTTATGCACCATACTCTTTAATTGTTGTTTAATATCCTCTTGTCCTATTACTTGGGAAAATTTCATTTTTCCTTAAAAAGACTCTTTTCTTAAACGCAAAGGTAATTCTATTTAGCCTTTAGACAAAATAAAAGGATGGATATTTTGCACTGCAAAAAAAACCATAGACGGTATCTATTCCCCTAATATTTTAGCCCAGTCAAGTAGAATTACTCGAGTATTTTTTTTAATTTTGCCAAAGTGCAAATTTTCTTTAGAGCAATTATACAATGGAAAACAACTCTACAGGTAGCAAAGCCTACCTATTTTCGATAGTTCTAGTCGCGGTTTTAGGCGGACTACTCTTCGGATATGATACAGCCGTTATATCTGGCGCTGAAAAGGGGTTACAAGCCTTCTTTACTGGTGCAGATGGTTTTACTTATACTAATGGAACACATGGTATTACATGTGCTAGTGCACTAATTGGATGTATCATAGGAAGTGCAATCTCCGGTTTTTTAGCTACTAATTTAGGACGAAAAAGATCCTTGATTCTAGCAGGTATACTATTTTTTATATCTGCTCTTGGGTCTATGAATCCCGAGTTTTTATTTTTCCAGCGTGGCGTCCCAACTTACTCGCTTCTAATCGTATTCAACCTTTATAGAGTCATTGGAGGTATTGGCGTTGGACTTGCTTCTGCCCTATGTCCAATGTATATTGCTGAGGTAGCACCATCTAATATACGAGGAACCCTTGTTAGTTGGAATCAGTTTGCCATTATCTTTGGACAATTAGTTGTCTATATGGTTAACTTCTTTATAATGGGAGACCATACTAACCCGATAATAGAATCCATTGGACAAGGAATGAATACTGTCTTAAAAGAAAGTGATCCATGGACTATCTCAACGGGTTGGCGTTATATGTTTGGTAGTGAAGCGATTCCAGCGGGTTTATTCTCTATCCTAATATGTTTCGTTCCTGAAACACCACGTTATCTTGTAATGATAAAACAAGATAGTAAAGCTCTTACGATTCTTCAAAGAATTAATGGCCAAGCAAAGGGAGAACAAATCTTAGAGGAAATTAAAAATACAGTCACTGAAAAAACAGAAAAAATATTTACTTATGGAGTGCTTGTGATCTTCGTAGGTATTATGCTCAGCGTCTTCCAACAAGCTGTTGGTATAAATGCTGTACTTTATTACGCTCCACGTATTTTCGGTGATATGGGAATGGAAAACCCAATGGTACAAACTGTTATTATGGGTATAGTCAATATTCTGTTTACACTTGTAGCCATATTCACGGTTGAAAAGTGGGGACGCAAGCCACTTTTAATAACAGGTTCTATTGGCATGGCCGTTGGAGCTTTTGGTGTAGCCATTACTTTTGGACACGCTGGGCTAGAAATAGTAACCATGTTAAGCATAATGGTTTACAGTGCTTCATTTATGATGTCATGGGGACCAATTTGTTGGGTTTTAATCTCAGAGATTTTCCCAAATACCATCCGTGGTCAAGGAGTTGCTGTTGCAGTAGCATTCCAATGGATATTCAATTGGATTGTAAGTTCTTCTTTCGTGCCTATGTTCAATATGCAACTCTCAGGGGATGAGAACTTTGGTCACTGGTTTACATATGGCCTATACGGAATTATCTGCGTTATAGCTGCAATTTTTGTTTGGAGGCTTGTACCAGAAACAAAGGGTAAAACACTTGAGGATATGACAAAGATATGGAAGAAGAAATAGGAGAAAAAAACAGGGAAAAAAATTAGGCGAAAAAACACCACAAATCTCTAGATGATTTTAGGAATTATCTAGAGGTTTGTTTTTTTGATTTTTTTTGATTTTTAAGCGTTAAATCGTTTTCTAGATTCAAAGAAAATTCTTAACTTAGCGCGGGAAAAAATAAGGCCTAAAACGCCTTAAAACGAGCGAAAATAGCCTTAAATGGAATTTCGGTAAAAAATAACGTAATACTTTAAGATGGACAATATCAACTCTTTTGACCAAGATAGAATTATCAAGGTTAATATTGAGGAGGAAATGAAATCTTCCTATAT
>JAJQAI010000324.1 GCA_021203915.1 Prevotella sp.
ATAAATGCCAGTTTTGACATCATTAATTCGTTTTCCACTAAGGTCGTACTTAGGAGCATTAGAGTTATTTTCATCATCTAAAGTCACTTTATCAATACCGGCAACCCAATCCTCAGAGCGGACATAGATTTTTCCAGAAGGGAAAAGTTCGGTGGTATCCCATTGTTGGGTATCTGAAGGACTTTCAGGGCTAATTTCTTTAAAGGCCTCACCACTAATTGTGGCCCCACTTACATCGAAAACCTGAAAAGCTTGATCATCCTCAAGGCTTCCATTAACGTTTGCCATATTAAGGCTAAGAGTTGCACCATTAATTGCGAACGCTCCGGAAACACTTAATGAATTGGATTTTGCTGTGCCCTCATCAAGATACAGTGGAATCTCTACAATACCACCAGAATTTACCGTACAGCCACCCTTTAGACTAAGTTTACTAGAGTTAACGAGTGTGTCTCCTGCATAAACAGTAGCGCCTTCTTCGATGATAACATTTCCTGAGATGCTTCCTGTTCCTTTAAGATAAGCCTCATCATAAACGGTTACTTTTCCAGTTCCAGAGTTTGTACCATTAATGATTAGACTTCCTGCTTTTACATCAGTTGTTCCCGAGTAATCATTTGAGCCCGTTAGACGCCAATCACCCGTTCCTTGCTTTGTGATACTTACTGTTCCGGTATAACTTGACCCACTTAAAGACCAATTGTTTATCTTTCCTTCAAATGTCTCATCAGTATTTGCTGTTCCAACAGTCCAAGAGCAGGTAAAGTTTCTTGTATTCTTACTTGAGCCACCTATATAAGTGCCACTTGTACCTGATATACCTCCAATTGTTTGATCTCCATCAGTATCCCAATTTCCTAGTTGAGCATTACCTCTTAAGTCAATTACGCAGTTTGATAAATCTCTTTTATTATCGTAAATTAGACATAGTGATGTTTTCTCCGATGAGCAAACACCATTTGCTACTAAGTGTCCTGTAAAGCCGGAGTAATCTCCGCGCAAGTATTCACGCAAGTATGGTATATTTATTTGCAAAGTTCCAGCACCAGTAACGGTATTTCTTAAGTAGCAGTTACGATTAGGAGAGAACTCTGATGTAGTATTTTCCGTTACTTCTATTGGGAAATAATAAGTCTCGTAATTCTCTGACTCTCCCGTAGTTTTAAGATGTCCGCCTGAGAATACTAATTTAGAGGAATTACCTATCTCATTTTGAATAACATCTAAGGTACTTAAATACATTGTTCCACCTTTTAAAACAGTAGCGCCCGTATAGGTAAAGAAGTCCGGACTAGCAACGGTAAGTTGTCCCTCACCTGATAGCACAAAATTCTCCTCACCTTCAAAGGCTCCTGTCACTGTAACTGTAGAGGAACTATTTTGAATATTAAATTCCGTCTCACGAGTTATTTTTGCAGCGCGATTTGTTGATGTAGAGCCACCTGTATACTTATAAATTCCTCCATCAAATACCCAGTTCTGAGCAAATGGTAGGCTTGCACCAATAGAGCTAGCCTGTGAACCATCTTTTAGGGAAGTTATTTCAAGTGTTCCCTCATGAAGTACTGTGGCTCCGGTATAGGTATTAGATGTTTCTAAAGTAAGAGTTCCTTTCCCAGCCTTATTTATAGAAACGCTGTCTCCCGTTATACATCCACTACCCGAAATTGTTAAATCTGCACTACCATTTACAACCACAACAGATGGTGATACTGTCTCATTAAGTGTAATTACTTGGGTTTCTTCTGGAGCGAACAAAATCTTCTTTCCATCTTCAAATTTTTCCAAATTATTATTCCATGAAGCACTTTCAAAGTCCCAAGTTGCACTTCCTGCGCTCCATGTAAGATCTGGCTCATATGTATCTATATCTACAATATCAGCATCGAGTGGACGGGTATTAACCTCCGTTATAGAGCTATAATCAGAGTAACTGCCATCTGAAGAAAATGCACGTACTCTTACATTATAATATGTACCTGGCTCCATTCCTGTAACAACGAAGGATGTTGCGTCTGCCTCAGTACGACCAACTTCAGTAAAGACGCCGTCAAGTTCCACCTCAACTATAAAGCCATCCTCTCCATATGTGTAATCACTCCATGAGATTGTCATAGTAGTAGTGGTAGATGTCTGAAGAGAAACATTTTGAGGGGCACGAAGGAAAAAGTCCCTATCCTCAACAGTTATACTATTGATATAGTTTTCTATATTAGCATAGCCGTTAGAAGCTATTGTCATGGCATCATCAGAATTTGGATCAGTACCATTAGCTGTCTCCCACCAATCTGGCATACCATCACCATCTGTATCTACCCTAGAGTTTCCGCCCCAAACTGTCCAAGAGCTAGGCACTCCAAAAGGAAGTGTTTCCTCGTTAGATATAAATGCGCCCTTAGTTCCAAAAGACTTTACTTCGTCAATCATATAATAGTCTACATAGTCTCTATATGGCAGTGATGCTCCCACAAAAGGTAGTAGACTATCCACTAATTCCATAGCTTCCCACTTTTCAAGCGTAGGATAACTATATGGGGTAGAAACCACATCTGCATCGGAATAGGAAGTAACTATTGAAGGGTCAAATATACCATCGGTATTTTTATCTTGCCAATTGTCATCTACATAGCAGTGGAACTTATTATTACCACTAGTAAAGGCTTCACCTCCACCACAAGGACCATTGATAAACATATTGCTTTCTATGTTGCAATATGAACTTCCTTCAGAGTCTCCGCCCATTATATATGCACCATCCTTCCAATTGTACACCATATTGTTTACATATTGGTTGATACCCTTAACCTTATTATTTCTAGTTGAATTATCAACATATAGGTTACGATATAGGGTTATAGAGTCAGCTTGCATAAGACCTCCTGCAGAGTGATCCATTAGACCTTGTCCTATCAGGCAATTAGAAAGTGTTATTTGCTGAAGATCTCCCTTACCATCGGGATTAATGGAAAAGTTTTCATCCAGTCCCCAAGCAAACGAGCAATGGTCAAATATCATATTGGTGCCATTAGCTACACCAGCACAATCTTTTCCAGATGTTCCTCCATGACCCATACGGAATCGCATATATCTAACTATAATATTTTTTGCTCCAGAAAATACACATCACCATAAACAGTTATTCCCTCACCTGGTGCTGTTTGTCCAGCAACGTAAAGGTTAGCAGAAAAAACTAACCTAGAGGATATCTTAATTACTCCTGCAACATCAAATACTATAATACGATTTGATGAGCTAATAGCATCGCGAAGCGAACCCGTTCCACTATCATTTAAGTTTGTTACATGATAGACTTTACCTGTACGTCCACCGGTAGCAAAACGTCCCCAACCTTGAGCTTCTGGGAAGGCTAGTTGCTGCGAAAAAGCAGCTATTGGACAAAAGACAAGGACTAGGAAAATTATTATTTTAAAATGTTTTTTCATAGTTAAAGGTTGTTTGTTCCCCACTTTTTTTGAAATGGCTTTTTTTATAGGCTTTTTTAAAGGACAATCTTTCCTGTCTTAGAACCCTTACGATAGATGTAAATTCCTTTTAATCCTGTTTCTTCGAAACTATCAAAAGTGCCCATCTTTATACCGCTAAGAGAGTATATCTCTATCTTAGATGTGTTCTCATCCTTTGAAAGAATAGAAATTCCCGTTACTACCTCACCTGCTTCTAATTTTATGCAGTCATATTGGAAACCACCCTTGCTTTTTCCGCTCATTGTTAAATCAACAGTGTTAGTGCCAGTGTGAAGATATGATGCAGGGAAGCTAAAGGATGAAAGAGAATGTCTTCCAGAAAGTATTGTAGAGCGACGAATACCTCCATCATCATAACCGGAAATCTTACCTACATTCTCTCCGTTAACATAAACAGTTACTGATGGAGAATTGGATGATCCAGCAAGTGAGAAAGTTATTAGAGCATCACCCGAATATTCTTGGTCTAAATCAAATTCTATAGTCCAAGTACCAGACTGAGTTTGGGCATACCACCAATCAACCGTTGGGTCACTCTCACCAATCTTATAAGTAAGGTTAGCTGGTACCCAATCCCAAGTGCCATAAGCTCTAATGCTATCGCTTAAGTGGAAGCCATCAGCCAAGCGATTATTTTCTCCTATCATCCAAAGTCTATGCTCTAAACATGTAGGAGTCCAGTCTATAGTTCCTAAGTCAACATTCTCGCTATCAATGACTATATCCTCAACTTGAAGTTCATCGGTAACATCATATTTGGTTGCCCAGCCATAAAGAGTATATTCACCCTTACGAACATTCTTAATCTCAAAGTCTCCATTTTTATCAGTTTTACCCCAGAAAATATAACTCTTTCCTTGAGTATAAGGATCTGAACCGGGTTCAGCTAGTACCATTTGCACATCCTGATTAGTTTGCCATGTAGTTACATTAAGATGACCTTTAACTGTTGCGCGGTCAAGCGGATAAAGGTCGTTAGAGAACCACTCAAATGGCCAAGCCTCTTGTTGTTCATGCGCTTCACGTTTAGCATCAGCAACTAATTCTTCATAAGAATCTGCTCTATTTATATAAATGAACATTGGTCCATATATTTTCTTTTCTTGCTCTCCAAAATATTGTGCAGATGCACCAAAGTGCTCACCTTGAAGCATTTGTATTGTTATTGGAGACTTACTTGTAGCATGAGCAGTAAGCTCTTGACGCATTGGACCACCATTTACATACTCATGACTGCAAGCAATATTCCAGACGCCTGTTGGTCTAGAAGAAGAATTCATAAGACCATGCACACTATCATTAACTATATATTGTCCCCAATCGTACTTAGTATAGATGGAACCATCTGAAAGACGGTAAGTAGCATCTTGTATTTCGTTCTTTTCAGCTGTTGACATTTCATCATTAGATGGTATAGTACCATAGATTTTGTCATCAACATATCCATTAAGGAATTGTGAACCTAAGCGGGTACATACACGAACTTCTTGAAGTTTCTTTTTTGCTGAGGCTTCAGTACCATTAAGAACCACATAGGTATAAAAACCGCTATCTCCTGTGCGAAGTATATAACCTTGATCAAATTGCAGATTAGCAGATGTGTTTCTATAAAGAACCTCGCAATAATCCTCTTCCTCTCTAACGACCACCAATTCTGAAGGACTAAGTGAAAGGTTTCCATCATCACCTGTATAATCAAAGTAAACACCATTGCTAGAAAGCACATTAAGATTACCACTCTCTGTTAATCTAAAGTTGGACATACGTCCACTTGTATCTATTGTGAACTGTACCTTGTCGTTTTTCATCGTCACTTGTCTTCCACTTTGCGTTAGGGTTACTTGCGCAGAGATAGAAGCCGATACAAGAAGAAATGTAATTCCAAGTAAAAATTTTGTTTTCATAAGATTCATATTTTATTTTTTAGTTATTTCTACATATTGCTACAAAAAACATTCCAAAAGGCAAATTTAAAAAACTTCTCTTTTCTTTTTATAAGATTTGATATAATTTAACTTCAAACACAGGGAAAAAGAAAGCTACGACCCCTCTTAAATAAAATTACTTAGGGGCTTTGGGATCAACATATCTCCCATCCTTTTTTAAGGGCTCCACATGAATGGTTATATATGTACCCATTCCAAAATGTCCTCGAAGAAGATCCTCAATCTCAGATGCTCTTTTGTGCGCCTCATAAAGGGAGAAATCCCCTGACATACGAACGTGCATCTCAATTGCTACATTACTGCCTATTCGACGCGTTCTAAGATGATGTATCTCACTTACGCCCTTTTCGCTTTCAGCTAAAAATTTTATTTGCTTTTTAATATCATCAGAAAGGCTCTTTTCAAGTAGTTCATCTGAGGCTTGACGTATAAGTTTCCATGCTGCCCTAATTACAAAAATACTTACAACGATTGCAGCTAGTGGGTCAAGCACTGTCCACTTGTTACCAAGTAAGATGGCTCCACCTATACCTAAAGAGGTACCTATTGAGGAAAAGGCATCACTTCTATGATGCCATGCGTTAGCTATAAGGGCACGTGAGTCAAGACGCTTACCCACTCTTATTGTAAATCTATAAGCAAATTCCTTTAATGCTATACTTAGTAAAGCTCCAATAAATACAAAAACACTTGGCCGTGAGATTATCCCACCTTTAAGCACATCTATTATCTTCTCTAGACCAGAATATAAAATCATGACGCCGGCGATAAGTAGCCCTAGGCCAACTAGCGATGTGGCTAAAGTTTCATACTTACCATGGCCATAATCATGGTCCTCATCCTCAGGGCGACTGCCAAGACGAACAAATATTATTACTATGGCATCGGAAATAAGATCGGACAAAGAGTGAACTGCATCTGCAATCATAGCAGAGGAATGTCCAAAAACACCTAGCAAGAACTTTAGGATGACCAAAAAAACATTGATAAGGCTACCTAAAAGGGTTGTTTTGTAAATCTCTTTGTTGCGACTCATAAAAAAGGAAAAACTATCAAAAGTTAACTATCTATAGAAGGGCTTATTTATTCTTCCTCTTCGCTAGTAGAAAGAGTTTCATGCTTTTTACCAAACTCAGGATCAATATCGATGAATGCCGTAACAATAAAGGTAATCGTGCACAAAATAACAACGATAATAAAGAACCAAAAATAGCCTACAGCCTCTTGAAGATATCCCGCTACTAAGCCTGGTAACATCATAGAAAGCGCCATTAAAGCCGTACACAGGGCATAATGCGAAGTTTTATATTCACCTTGACTATAATAAATTAGATATAGCATATAAGCCGTGAAGCCAAAGCCATAACCAAATTGTTCAATAAATACACAAACGTTTACAACGAGCAGGCTCGAGGGCATAACACCGCTTAGGTAAACATATACAAGATCCGGTAAGGTGATAGCACATACCATTGGCCAAAGCCATTTTTTAAGACCATCATGAGAGGCTACAATACCTCCTAAAATTCCACCTAAAGTAAGGCCAACAACACCTACAGTTCCTTGCACAAGACCATATTCAGCAGGAGAAAGTCCTAGTCCACCAGAAGAGGTACTATCGATAAGGAACAGTGAAGATACTTTTACTAGCAAGCCCTCTGGCATCCTATAAAGTAGCATAAATAAAAAGGCTATTATAGCTGGCTTAAAAGGAAACTTAGTAAAGAAAGTAACTATGGATTCTTTAAGGCCTTTTAAGATATCTCTAGAGTTTAGGCTTGATTTACCTTTTGAGGTTTCAACGCGTGGCAAAGCTACATTGTGCCAAAGCCATATAGCAATAAAAAGACCTGCAACACCATAGAACATTAGACTCCAAGAATATCTTATACTTCCACGGAAGATTACTTGTAGATTGCCGGCAATCATAACCAAAACGCCTTGACCAAAAATAGTGGCAAAACGATAGAAAGTGCTACGTATTCCTACGAAAAGCGCTTGGCGGTGTTCGTCAAGACCTAGCATGTAAAAACCATCTGCTGCTATATCATGAGTAGCAGAACTAAAGGCCATAATCCAAAAGCAAAATAGTGTCCCTTGAAGCCAAAAAGAAGTCGGAATAGTAAAAGCTACACCTCCTAAAGATGCTCCAATTAGAAGCTGCATAGCCAGTATCCACCACCTTTTTGTCTTTATAACATCAACAAAGGGACTCCATAGGGGTTTTATAACCCAAGGAAGATAAAGCCATGAGGTATAAAAGGTAATCTCTGCATTTGTTAGTCCTAACTGTTTATATAAAACTAGCGAGATTATCATAACAGCAACATAAGGAAGCCCCTCCCCAAAATATAAGGTCGGCACCCAACTCCAAGGTGATGAACTAATTTTATTTAGTGTTCTTAGCTTCATAAAGTTGCTTTTTTTAATAGATTTTCTTTATTTTAGTTCCAGGATAATAGTGAAGAAGTATCTCCTTATAGTTATAGCCTTTTTCTCCCATTACTGCGGCTCCAATTTGGCAGAGTCCAACACCATGTCCCCACCCTGCTCCTTGGAAGATAAACTTA
>JAJQAI010000005.1 GCA_021203915.1 Prevotella sp.
ATAATGTTACTAGTAGGACTCTCTGACCATATAAATCCTATCAATCATCCCATACTATCATGCAGCGGACTAATTTTTCCAGTGTTTTTGATACTTAATCTTTGTTTTCTTATTTTTTTCTTATTGTTTAAGAGAAGATATGCTCTAATACCGATAGTTGGATTTATAATTTGCTATTTCCCCATAAGAACATATTGTCCGCTGAATTTTGGAAAAAAAACACCAGAGGATTGTATAAAAGTACTCTCATACAATGTCTTTTCTTTTGCTGCTGATGGAGCCCCTAAAGATCATCCTAATCCGATACTAGATTATGTTCTTGAAAGTGGAGCAGACATTGTATGCTTGCAAGAAGCATGGTTAGATAGTGATATTGATACCAAAGCTAAAGCTTTTTATAGTTATAGGGACTCTGTATTAAACATTCAAAGTGGGCTATGTATAGTGATGTTTAGTAAGTTTCCCATACTGTCTAAACAGCGCATTATGTATCCCTCAAAGGGTAATATGAGTGCAGCTTTCTCTCTTAAAATAGACGAAGACACAGTAATGGTTGTGGTCAATCATTTCGAGACTACGGGGCTTTCCTTAGAGGATCGTGCCGTTTTTAAGGAAATTGTGAAAGGGAAATCGGAAACAGATACAATTAGGGCAGAATCCAAACGCTTAATGGTAAAACTCGGAGAATCCTCCAAAATACGAGCTCCTCAAGCTGATGCTGTGGCAGATTTTGTTTCTAAATGGGGAAAGAGTGTGATTTTATGTGGAGATTTTAATGATAGTCCTCTTTCTTATACACATCGTCGGCTTGCCAAAGAACTTACTGATTGTTATGTAGCTGTAGGACTAGGTCCTGGAATTTCCTACCATGGTAATGCTATGTATGTTCGCATAGATAATATTATGTGTTCTAAGGATTGGACACCCTATGAATGTAAAGTAGATAGAAGTATAGGTTATTCAGACCATTACCCTATTTATTGTCTACTAGAAAAAAGAAAAAATTAAATAATAGGGCTTAATTTTCTCAAATCATGAAAAAATGACTATCTTTGCACGCTGATATTTGAGCGTGCTTAGCTTTTGTGGCTAAAAACAGAGCGCCACTCAAAGAGATGTGAATCAAGAAAATTAAAAAAAATAAATATTTAAAATGCAAAACAAAGGAATTGTAATTGTTACTGCAATATTGCTGACTCTTGCAAGTGTTTTCTATCTATCCTTCTCCTTTGCTACTAGCTATTACGACAAGCAAGCTGCGAAGCTTAAGGACCCTATTGCCCAGGAGAACTATAAAGACTCCGTAAAATATTTAGGTATATATTCCTATCAAAAGTGTCTAGAGACTCAGATAGGTTTAGGACTTGACCTAAAGGGTGGTATGAACGTTATACTTGAGATTTCTGTTCCCGATGTTGTGGACGTTCTAGCTGACCATAAGACTTCACCAGCTTTTGTAAAGTCTATGGAAGAGGCTAAGAAAGAGGAAGAAAAGAGTCAAAGTGATTTTATTTCACTCTTCATTAAGTATTATCACCAAAACGCTCCAGGCCATAAACTTGCCGAGGTTTTTGCTACTCAACAACTAAAGGGTAAGGTTAGCACTCAGAGCTCTGACTCAGAGGTTGAAAAAGCCTTGCGTTCTGAAGTTCAAGCAGCTATTGACAACTCATATAACGTTGTAAGAAATCGTATTGATAAATTCGGTGTTGTACAGCCTAATATTCAAAAGCTTGAGGGTCAAGAGGGACGTATTATGGTTGAAATGCCAGGAATACGTGAACCTGAGCGTATACGTAAATTACTTCAGGGAAGTGCAAATCTAGAGTTTTGGGAGACATATAATAGTGAGGAGATAACTCCTTACCTTCGTCAACTAGATCAAAGGTTTGCCTCAGAAGAAGGTGGTGTTGACTCTACCAGTGTAAAAACGGATAGTTTAAGTAATGAGACCGCAGAAGAGGCTCAGACAAATAAGAAGTTTGAGATAAAAAAAGAAAATCAAACTCCTGAGGATGTAGCAAACACTAGAGACGAGCAATTTGAAAAGGCAAGACAAAGGAATCCTTTGCTTTCAATTTTGCAACTTACCGGTCAAGGTTCACTCAGTCTTGTAGGTTATGCCAATGCACGCGATACAGCAGAAATTGACAAAATTATATATTCCCAAGAGGCTAAACAAATTCTTCCTTCAGACTTAAAACTCTTGTGGAGTGCAAAGCCTGCTGAAGGCTTTTCGGTAAAGAATATATTTGAACTTTATGCCATTAAGGTTACACAACCAAATGGTCGTGCTCCACTTGAGGGTGATGTGGTTACTAGTGCTAGGGATGAGTTCAATAGCATTACAGGTCGTCCAACAGTGAATATGACAATGAACTCCGATGGCGCACGTCGTTGGGCAGTACTAACTAAGACGAACGTTGGTAGAGCAATTGCTATTGTACTTGATGGCGCTGTTTATAGTGCTCCACGTGTTAATGGTGAAATTACCGGTGGAAGTTCTGAGATAAGCGGAAACTTTACCATTGAGGATACTAAAGACTTAGCTAACACACTTATATCGGGTCGTATGCCTGCACCTGCGCGCATCGTTCAGGAGGATGTAGTTGGTCCATCACTAGGTGCTCAATCAATTAGGCAAGGTGTAATGTCATTTATCTTTGCTTTCATTTTGCTTATGATATACATGGTACTCATGTATAACTTCATCCCAGGAATGATGGCCAACTGTGCGTTGCTTGTCAATCTATTCTTTACTTTGGGAATACTTACCTCCTTCCAAGCAGCACTTACCATGCCTGGTATTGCTGGTATGGTGCTTGCCTTAGGTATGGCCGTTGATGCTAATGTGCTTATCTATGAAAGAACAAAGGAGGAGCTTCGTAAAGGTAAACAATTAAAGCAGGCTTTGCAATTAGGTTATAGCAATGCATTTTCTGCAATCTTTGACTCTAACTTAACCTCAATTATAACAGGTATTATTCTATATGTATTTGGTACCGGTCCAATTAGAGGATTTGCAACTACACTTATTATAGGTATTTGCTGCTCATTCTTTACAGCGGTTTACTTGACCCGTCTAGTATACGAAAATCGCCTAAAGAAGGATAAGTGGTTAGGACTAACCTTTACTACAAGTATATCAAGAAAGTTTATGCAAGGTACATCTATAAGGTTTATGTCAATGTACCGCAAGACTTTCACAATAGCTATTATTGCGCTAGTTATATTCTGCGTAAGTTTCGTTCTTCGTGGCTTGAGTCAGAGTATTGACTTTACCGGTGGTCGTAACTATGTTATTGTATTTGATAAGGCAGTTGAACCAGAACAGGTTACAAATGTATTGCGCCCTGTATTTACTAGTAGTAACGTAAGTTCTTTAGCACTTGGTACTGACCATAAGACCATAAGAGTTTCAACAAACTATAAGATAGATTCCAACGACCCAAATGTAGATAATGAGGTTGAGGATATGCTTTATAGTGCTCTTTCTTCAGCAGGAATGGTCACTCAAGGAGATGCGGATTCATTTAAGAATCCTGATTTAAGAGCAGGTGGTTCTATTATTAGTAGTACAAAGGTGGGACCATCAGTTGCTAAGGATATTACCTATGGAGCTATTGTCAGTGTGATTATTGCCCTTATCGCAATCTTTATATACATATTGCTACGTTTCCGTAACGTTGCTTTCTCTATTGGTTCAACAGTTGCACTAGCCTTTGATACTATCTTAGTGCTTGGATTCTATTCACTATTGTGGGGAATAGTTCCGTTCTCGCTTGAGATTGACCAAACGTTCATAGGTGCCGTCCTAACGGTTATTGGTTATTCTATCAATGATAAAGTGGTGGTATTTGACCGTATCAGAGAGAACCTTAAGCTTTATAAGAAGAAGGATACTCAAACACTGTTTAATAACTCCCTAAATGAAACTCTAGCAAGAACTATTAATACCTCACTATCAACCTTGATAGTACTACTTTGTATCTTCTTCCTTGGTGGTGATAGTATTCGTAGCTTCTCATTTGCAATGATTTTGGGTGTTATATTTGGTACACTTTCATCAATATTCATTGCAGCACCAATTGCTTACATTACTCTAGGGCGTAAGATTCAAGAGGAACCCGAAGAATAAAGTCCAAATATATATATAAGTGGTAGGACAGGGGAGAAAAAATAACTCTTCTGTCCTTTCATTTTTTATGAAGTTTTATGCACTAAAGAAAAAAAATGGTGTGCTCTAAGGCTTGAGGTTTGGCATTTTATTGCTATTTTTGCCTTTTGAGGGGATTTTAATTAAATCCACCAAAAAAATCTTGAAAAACACATTAATACTATGATGAGAAATATATTAAAAAACAACCTACTACTGGCTAGTTTCTTTTTTATCTCTTTAGGAGTAAACGCAAAGGTAACGTTGCCTGAAATCTTCTCCGACGGAATGGTCCTGCAGAGAGAAACAAGTGCGAGCCTATGGGGCACAGCAAAGCAATCCTCTGTTGTAAAGATTACCACCTCTTGGGATAAGAAAACATATGTAGCTAAAAGCGATAGCCTCGGGAAGTGGAAAACCGCTGTAAAAACTCCCGAAGCAGGAGGTCCCTATCAGATAACCTTTTCTGATGGTGAAAGGACAGAAATTAATGATATATTAATAGGAGAGGTATGGGTATGCTCTGGTCAGAGTAATATGGAAATGCCCATGAAGGGTTATAAATGCCAACCCGTAGATAATGCTCTAGAGGATATACTACATAGTACGGATAATGATTTAAGATTGTTTACTGTAGCTCAAAATAGTACACTAGAGGCCGTTGATACCTTAAATGGAAAGTGGGCTGCAGCCTCTCCTGCTTCAGTGCGTAACTTTAGTGCTACTGCTTATTATTTTGGACGTGAATTACGCCAAATACTTGGTGTACCCGTAGGCCTTGTTGTTGCAGCCTGGGGTGGATCAGCGTGCGAGGCATGGATGAGAGCAGATTGGCTCAGCAGTTTTCCTAGCGTTCAAATACCTATTAAACAGGAGGATATTACTTCCAAAAATCGTACTCCCACAGTGCTATTTAATGGTATGCTTAGTCCAATAATTGGGATGGCTATGCGTGGTGTTATATGGTATCAAGGTGAGGATAATGTCACTCGTTTTGAAACTTATGCCGACCTACTCACCTCTCTTATTGGTGGATGGCGTTCCGTTTGGGGCTTAGGCGACTTCCCCTTTTATTACTGCCAAATCGCTCCCTATGATTATAGTCTAATTGGATACACAATAAACAGTGCCCTACTTCGTGAGCAGCAGTCAAAGGCTGAATTTATGAGTGATAACTGTGGAATGGTTGTTCTAATGGATGCCGGGCTTGAATATGGAATACATCCTAGAAAGAAAAATCTAGCTGGAGAGCGTCTAGCTATGCTTGCCCTTGGAGATACCTATGGGATTGATGGTCTACCTAAGGGTAACGCATATTATGATGATATTACTTTTAAAGGAGATACTGCTGTTATCAGTTTTAAGCGTGCTGATATGTGGGTGTATGGAGAAAATGGCATGAAGAGCGATCTGTTTGAAATATCTGGAAGTAATAGGGTGTTCTATCCTGCCAAAGCGTGGATAGATCGCAGTAAGGTATATGTTCAAAGCGATTCCGTTCCTAATCCCGTAGCCGTACGCTATGCCTTTAAAGATTGGGCTCAAGGTGATTTGTTCTCAGATGGTCTACCTATAAGCTCATTTAGAACGGACGATTGGTGAAAAATCTATATTCAACTTCAATGAGGGGCATTAAAGAAATTCTTCTTTCTATCATTTTGCTCTTTTGTTTTAGTCCTAGTCTTATGGCTACGGACTATTGTCCTGAGGATTATGTTTGGACCTCATGGAGCAAGAATTCCTCCGAATCTATGCCGTGTGGGGGCTGTGATGTAGGTCTTAATGTGTGGGTAGAGGATGGAGATGTGCTTTTTTATGTCTCTAGAAGTGGTATGTTTGATGAAAACAATACCCTATTAAAGGCAGGAAGATTTCGCCTACGCCTTAGTCCCAACTCATTTGATGACTCTATTGGGGATTTTAAACAAATTCTTTGTCTTGATGATGGTGCAGTATATATAAAATCCTCTACAAAAGAGGTGCGCCTCTGGGCTGATGTATATACTTCGGCAGTATATATGGAAATATCATCTAAAGATAAGACGGATGCTCTTTTAAGCTATGAGAGTTGGCGTTATAAGGATAGACCTCTTACAAAGGATGAGGCTCAGCAATGCTCCTATAAGTGGGTGATTCCAAGTGACTGTACAACATATGGGGATTCTATAAAGATAGGGAAAAACTCTCTTGAGTTTTGGCATCAAAATCGTTTAAATACAGTATTTGATTTTACTATTACTAGGGAGGGCTTAGATAGCATAAAGTCAGAAATTTTTAACCCCATCGCTGGCCAACGCTTTTCTGGTCTAATGAAAGCTCAAGATTTTGAATTTGTTGGGACTCAAGATGGTGTTTATGCTTCAACGGATTACCGTTCCTGGCGTTTTAAGGCTGAAGGTATTCGCTCTTCTTTAATTACTATTGCTTTATATGATGGCGATAAAGCTCCCGATATTCCTTCGGCAAAAACATCACGCTCTCGAAGTGCTTCTTGGTGGCATAAGTTTTGGCAAAGAAGTAACATAAAAATTGATGGTGAGGGGAAAACCATAGCGCGCAACTATGAACTCTTTAGGTATATGCTTGGCTGCAATGCATATGGAAAGTGGCCTACAAAGTTTAATGGCGGGCTTTTCACTTTTGACCCTGTATATGTTGATCAGACTACTCCATTTACTCCTGATTATCGTTGTTGGGGAGGTGGAACGATGACGGCTCAAAATCAAAGATTAGTGTATTGGGGAATGCTTAAAAGTGGCGATACCGATATGATGGTCTCTGAATTTGACACTTATCTTCGTATGCTTCCAGCAGCAGAAAAACGTACTCTTTTTTATTGGGGACACCCGGGGGCTTCATTTACCGAACAAATAGAAAACTTCGGTCTTCCTAATCCTGCTGAGTATGGAAAGCATCCAGAGGGTACGGATTTAGGTGTCGAAAGAAACGCTTGGCTTGAATATCTTTGGGATACCTCCCTTGAGTTTTGTTCGATGATTCTTTATGCTAATAAGTATACGGGGATGGATATCACAAAGTATGAGCCACTTATTAGTTCAAGTTTAGTATTTTTTGATGAGCACTATCAATATTTAGCTAAAAAACGTGGTGCTAAAGCTTTAAATGGTGATGGTAAGCTAGTGCTATATCCTTCTTCTGGTTGCGAGACTTATAAAATGGCTTATAATGCCTCAAGTACTGTGGCTGCTTTAAAGGCTGTTCTTGAGCAAGTTAGAGAGTATGATGCAAAAAGAGGTTACGTTTGGGGAGATACTCTTATTTCTAAAGATAAGTTCACCATAGATCCCTTGATGATTGAAAGAATTCCCGATATTCCTATTCATTTTGTAGATGGTGATAGCCTTATTGCTCCTGCCTTAGCATGGGAGCGCATTCAAAATGTAGAGTCTCCTCAACTGTATCCAGTATTTCCTTGGAGAGTGTATGGCTTAGGACGCCCAGGTATAGAAATTGCTAAGAATACTTATTTTAAAGATGCTCATGTTTTGGATATGCGCTCGGCAAAGGGTTGGAAACAAGATAATATTTGGGCAGCATGTTTAGGCCTAGAAGATGAGGCTTTGGGTTTGCTAAAAGAAAAATTTGAGGATGGTCCTTATCGTTTCCCA
>JAJQAI010000030.1 GCA_021203915.1 Prevotella sp.
AAAATATTGTACTTTTGCAAAAGCATTTGTATTATAAGGTTTTAGAGAAAAAATAGCCTTTAAAACGAAATTTAAAAAAAAGAAAATCTAATAATTATATTGCTTTTTTAAAGAGCATTTATGAAAAAATAAAAATTATGGCAGAATCAATTGATATTCGAGAGCTGAATATTTTGATAGAGCAAAAAAGCTCTTTTGTTACTGACCTTACCACGGGAATGAATCAAGTAATCGTGGGACAAAAGCATCTTGTAGAGACTCTACTTATTGGCCTGCTTAGCGATGGACACATCTTACTTGAAGGTGTGCCAGGACTAGCAAAAACACTTGCTATTAAGACTCTGGCTCAACTTATCGATTCAAAGTACAATAGGATTCAGTTTACTCCTGACCTACTTCCAGCCGATGTTATTGGAACGATGGTGTACTCGCAAAAGGATGAGAAGTTCCAAGTAAAAAAAGGTCCAGTCTTTGCTAATTTTGTCTTAGCCGATGAGATTAACCGTGCTCCAGCAAAGGTGCAGAGTGCTTTGCTCGAGGCTATGCAGGAGCATCAAGTAACAATAGGAAGTGATACCTTTAGCTTGCCAGAACCATTTTTGGTGATGGCAACGCAAAACCCAATTGAACAAGAGGGTACCTATCCACTTCCTGAGGCCCAAGTGGACCGTTTCATGCTTAAGGTTGTAATCGACTATCCTTCCATTGATGAGGAAAAACTAATTATTCGTGAGAACCTTCAAGGTTCCTTACCTAAAGTAAAACCCGTTGTAAGTGCTACCGATATTATTAATGCACGTGAGGTTGTTCATCAGGTTTACATCGATGAGAAGATAGAGCAATACATTGCTGATATTGTATTTGCTACTCGCTTCCCAGAAAAGTATTCCTTACCTGAACTAAAGGATCTTATTACCTTTGGCGGTAGTCCACGTGCAAGTATAAATTTAGCTAAAGCATCTCGTGCTTATGCCTTTATTAAAAGACGTGGTTACGTTGTTCCAGAGGATGTCCGCGCAATTGCTCATGATGTTCTTCGTCATAGAATAGGACTTTCCTATGAGGCTGAGGCAACTAACGTAACTAGTGAGGAGATTGTAAGCCAGGTTATTAACAAGGTGGAGGTTCCTTGATGGATACCCAAGAAATTCTTAAGAAGGTAAGAAAAATTGAAATAAAAGCCCGGGGACTGAGCAATAATATCTTCGCCGGACAGTATCACTCTGCTTTTAAGGGTAGGGGTATGGCCTTTAGTGAGGTTAGAGAATACCAATATGGTGATGATGTCCGTGATATTGATTGGAATGTTTCGGCTAGATTTCATCACCCTTATGTAAAGGTCTTTGAAGAGGAGCGAGAACTAACCGTTATGCTTTTAATTGATGTCAGCGGTTCACTTGACTTTGGAACCCAGAAAGCCCTAAAGCGTGATATTGTAACAGAGATAGCTGCAACTATAGCATTTAGTGCTATTCAAAACAATGATAAGATTGGTGTTATCTTTTTCTCAGATAAGATAGAAAAATACATACCTCCAAAAAAAGGTCGTAAGCATATACTTTTCATTATCCGTGAGATGCTAGACTTTCATCCAGAAAGTAAGAAAACCGATATTAGAATGGCAGTTGAGTTTTTAACTAGTGTCTTAAAACGTAGGTGTACAGCTTTCCTTATGAGTGATTTTTATTGTCAAAACTCCTTTGAGGATGTCTTAACAATATGTAATCGTAAGCATGATGTAGTGGCTCTTCAGGTCTATGACCCTAGAGCAGTTTCCTTACCCGATGTAGGACTCATTAAAGTTCTAGATGCTGAAACTGGCCACGAGATGGTTATAGATACGAGCGATAAGAAATTACGTGAGGCTCATAATGCTTATTGGCGAAACAGGCAAAAGGTCCTTTCGGATGTTTTTGCTAAGAGTAGTGTAGATAGTATATCTATAGCAACAAACCAAGATTACGTTAAACAATTACTTCAACTCTTCGCTCTAAGGAACTGATCTTCACCTTAATTTTTTAAGAAGCTTTAAATGGTTGAATGAGACGATTATTTCTAATTACTTTATTGGCCTTAAGCGCCATAAACATATTCGCTCAAGCAAGTGTTGAGTCTAAGATTGACTCAATACAAATTCTCATTGGAGAGCAAACCGACCTTACCCTTAGCGTTAGGGCAAAGAAAAACTCTAAGGTTATTATGCCAAATTATGAGCCCCTTGACACTTTAATAAGGGGTATTGAAGTTGTTGAAACATCAAAAATAGATACTACCTTAGAGGATGATGACTTTGTAAAGCTCACCCGTAGATATAGACTTACTAGCTTTGATGAGGATATGTATTATATTCCAGGGTTAAAGGTAAGCGTAGATGGAAAAGAATTTAAGACCGAAAACCTAGCCCTAAAGGTTCTTACCCTAGAAGTTGATACCCTTCATCCTGAAAACTTCTATCCTCCTAAGGATGTGCAGGATAATCCTTTTTCTTGGAGTGAGTGGCTACCACTTTTTTTACTTAGCATACTTACAGTCCTTCTCATAGTTGGTATTTATTATCTTTGGACTCGTCTAAAACAGAACAAGCCAATTGTAGTTAGAGTTCTAAAAATTAAAAGGGAGCTTCCTCACCAAAAGGCTATTCGTGAGATAGAAAGAATAAAGAGTGAAAAGATGACCCTTCAAGAGGATCAAAAAGCATATTATACGCTTTTAACAGATACTCTAAGAAAATATATAGAAGAAAGGTTTGGCTTTAATGCTATGGAAATGACCAGCAGTGAGATTATTGAGCATCTTTCTTCCCATGAGGATAAAACGATGATATCGGAGTTAAGAGAACTTTTCCAGACCTCTGACCTTGTAAAATTTGCTAAGCATTCGGCTTTGATAAATGAAAACGATAGAAACCTAATAAGTGCTGTAGAGTTTATAAATAATACCAAGCAGGAAGACCAGCCAACTGAGGAAAAGATAGTACCAGAAATATCCTCTAAAGATCGACGAAAGGTTAATGCTCGGCGTACCCTTAAAGTAACTTTAATTGTGCTTCCCCTTATTGTCATAGCTCTTCTAGCCTTAATTATATACCGCGTTTATGCGCTAATAATGTAACTTTTTTCTTATGGAGTTTGCCCAAAAAGAATACTTTTTCCTGCTTTTATTGCTTATACCATATATAGTATGGTATCTGCTTTATAGGAAGAAAAGCGAGCCTACAATGCGCATGAGCGATACATTTGCATATCGTTATGCTCATAAGAGTTTGCGTGTTAGACTCCTTGGGCTACCAAACCTTTTGCGCGCTATAGTATTTATTTTACTTGTTATTATTCTAGCGCGCCCACAAACTTTTAATAGTTGGGGAAAGCGTACTGTAGAAGGTATAGATATAATGTTAGCTTTAGATGTTTCAACTAGTATGCTAGCCGAGGATCTTAAGCCCAACCGTATAGAGGCAGCAAAGAGTGTTGCTACGCAATTTATTTCAGACCGCGCGGATGATAACATTGGTCTTACAATATTTGCTGGTGAGGCCTTTACGCAATGCCCCATGACAACGGACCACACATCTTTGATTAATCTTCTTCAAAATGTTCCTTCAAATATTGCAGCTACAGGACTCCTTGAGGATGGAACAGCCATTGGAATGGGAATTGTCAATGCTATTTCTCGCCTAAGAGATAGTCAGGCTAAAAGTAAGGTTATTATCCTTTTGACCGATGGTGTTAACAACCGAGGAGACATCTCTCCACTAACGGCTGCAAATATGGCAAAAAGTATGGGTATGCGTGTGTATACTATCGCAATTGGTAGTAGTACCGTTGCACCATATCCTGTTAATGTTGCTGGTGGGGTAAGGTATGTTAATATGAAGGCCGATGTGGATACTAAGACCTTAAAAGAGATAGCTTCCATCGCTGATGGTAAGTTTTATCATGCTGAGAATAACTCGGAGTTAAGAAATGTATATAAGGATATAGACCAATTAGAGAAGACAAGGATGGAGACAAAGAAGTTTACCAAACGCTATGAAGCCTTCCAGATGTTCGCTCTTGCGGCCGCTATTCTAATGTTACTTGAGATACTATTAAGAATAACCCTCTTTAGGAGAATTCCTTAAAAAAAAGAGTACTATATATGCTGAGATTTGAAAGCCCCTCATACCTTTATCTACTAATACTTGCCATAGTACTAGTGTTGATAAAATTGATAACCGATTTCTCAAGAAGAAAAAGGCTTAAGAGCTTTGGAGATCCAGAGCTACTTAAAACACTTATGCCTGGGGTATCAACTTTAAGACGTGAGGTTAAGTTTTGGCTTTCTTTGCTTGTATTTGCTCTTATCGTTGTAGCGCTTGCTCGCCCTCAGATGGGTATTAGGACAAGTAAGGAAAAACGCACCGGCCTTGAGATTATCATTTCGATGGATATAAGTAACTCTATGAAAGCTACCGATGTTGTTCCCTCGCGCCTGGATAAGAGTAAAATGCTAGTGGAAAATTTAGTAGATAATTTTTCAAATGATAAGATAGGACTAGTAGTTTTTGCTGGAGATGCCTTTACTCAACTTCCAATAACGAGCGACTATGTCTCGGCTAAGATGTTTCTTAGCAATATCTCTCCCCAACTTATTGCTACTCAAGGCACCAATATCGCTGAGGCTATAAGAATAAGTTCAGCTAGCTTCCCTCAGAAAAAAGAAGATATAGGTAGGGCTATAATTGTTATAACCGATGGAGAGGATCACGAAGGTGGTGCCGTAGAGGCTGCTAAAGCTGCCCGTAAGGCGGGAGCTAGAGTCTATGTTTTAGGTGTCGGCTCTACACAAGGCTCACCCATTCCGGATGATGCTGGAGGTTATCTTAAGGACCGCTCAGGACAAACAGTTATGTCAGCTGTAAACGAAGATATGTGCAAAGAAATTGCCTCTGCAGGAGGTGGAGCATATATTCATGTAGATAATACGGGCTTAGCTCAAAAAGAGCTTAATGCTCAACTTTCTCGCCTTCAAACAGGAGAAATATCCACTCTTGTATATAGCGAATACGATGAACAGTTTCAAGCAGTGGCTATCCTGGCACTTATAGCTCTAATAATAGAGGTATTAATTCTTGAGACGAAGAACCCACTCTTGGGGAAGATAAAGTTGTTTAAGTAAGAATTTTTTATCATCATGAGACGCTTTACTTTAATTCTTTTACTGCTTCCTATAGCCATAGCATCTATGGCTCAGGCAGATAGGGATTTTATAAATGATGGTAACAGAAAGTATCATAAACAGGATTTTCCTGCAGCTGAGATTCTATATCGTAAGGCTCTAGAAAAGAATCCAGATAATTCTCAAGCCGTTTATAATCTAGGCTGTGCTCTTATGATGCAGGGTAAGGACTCTGCAGCTGTTGAGCAATATGAAAAGGCCTCAAAGATAGAGAAAAATAAATATCGTCTTTCTAAGGTATACCATAATATAGGCGTTATCTGTCAAAACAAAAAACTCTACTCCGAGGCAATCGAGGCTTACAAACAATCTCTTCGTAACAACCCAAAGGACGACGAGACACGTTACAACCTTGCCCTTTGTCAAAAGCTAAAAAAAGATGACGACCAAAATAACCAAAATAATCAGAACAACCAAAACAATCAAAACAATCAAAACAATAAAGACAACAAAGATCAAGATAAACAAAACCAAGACAAAAACAAAAACGACGACAACAACAAACAGCAGCCTCAAGATCAAAATGGTATGAGCAGAGAGAATGCCGAGCAACTACTCAATGCAGCAATCCAAGACGAAAAAAACACTCAGCAACGCATGGAAAAGGCTATGCAGCAGCCGAGTTCTCGTCAATTAGAAAAGAATTGGTAGTGGGCCAAAAAATTAAGAAAAGATGATTAGGTATATAGAAATATTGTGTGCAATGCTCCTCTGGGGAATTTCTTCCTTTGCCCAGACTTTAACTGTTGATGTCCCAAGCAAAGTTTCTAAAGGAGAGAATTTCAAACTCATTTATACCATAGATACCCAAACGGCCACTGATTTTAGAGTTGGAAATATTCCTGATGCCTTAGAAGTAATTACAGGACCATATACATCTTCTCAAGTGAGTTATCAAGTGGTAAATGGCCATGCAAATAGTACTGCCTCTATAACCTATACCTTTATTCTTTGTGCTTCTAAAACAGGAACCTTTACTATACCAGCTGCTGGTGTTACTGTCTCGGGTAAAAGAATATCTTCTCGTTCTGCCAAGGTGACAGTATCAGGAGAGAGTCAGTCCAAAAATGGTGCACCTAAGATGCATGGGGAAGAAAATGACGCTCCAAGCCTCCGCGATGCAGGCACTCCAATTAGTGGCTCAGATTTGTTTATAAAGGTGAGTGCAAATAAACAACGTGTTCATGAGCAAGAGCCCATTCTTTTAACCTATAAGGTGTATACACTTGTTGATTTAACGCAACTTGAGGGGAAAATGCCTGATCTTAATGGCTTCCATATCCAGGAAATACCAATGCCTCAGCAGAAATCCTTCCATGTAGAAACGGTCAATGGTCGCTCCTATAGGTGTGTTACTTGGAGTCAATATGTTCTATATCCTCAAATGACAGGAAAACTGGAGATTCCAAGTATAACTTTTACCGGAACTGTCGTTCAGGTTAATCGTAATATTGACCCATATGAGGCAATATTTAATGGAGGATCAGGATATATTGAGGTTAAGCGTGATATAAAAGCTCCTGGACTGACGGTTCAAGTAGATTCTTTGCCCAAACGTCCCCAAAATTTCTCGGGTGGTGTTGGTAAATTTAATATAAGTGCCCAAACGGATAGAACTCAACTTAAAGCCAATGAGCCTCTTAACATAAGGGTTATAATAAGTGGAACAGGAAACCTTAAACTCATTAAAGAGCCAAAAATCGAGTTCCCTAAGGACTTTGAAAAGTATGATGCTAAGGTTACCGATAAGACTACTCTTAGTACTTCAGGACTTGAAGGTAATATGGTCTATGATTTCTTGGCCGTTCCACGTTCCCCAGGTAAGTACGTAATACCAGCTATTGAATTTACTTATTATGATACGGGCGAAAATCGTTATAAGACCCTTAAGACAAAAGATTTTGAAATTGATGTATCTAAAGGAAGTGGAAATCCTCAAAATATAGATTACGCAGATTCAAAAATCCAAGATATCCACTCCATTAAGACGGGGGTAGCGAAGACGCAAAACATTGATAATATATTCTATGCATCCGTAGTATATTGGATAGTTCTAAGTATACTATTTGCCGCCTTTATAGCTTTACTAATAATATTCCGTAAACGTGCTATTAATAATGCAGACATCGTTAGAGTAAAGGGCAAGAAAGCTAACCGCGTGGCAACCAAGCGCTTAAAGTATGCTCAGAAGTTAATGATGCTATCTAAGCATAACGAATTTTACGATGAGGTTCTTAGAGCTCTTTGGGGATATGTTAGCGATAAACTCAATATCGCTGTTGCCCAATTAGATAAGGAAAATATCTCTGAAAAACTTTCCTTAAGTGATGTTGACCCAGGTACAATATCTATGTTTATGGAGGCTCTTGATGAGTGTGAATATAATAGATATGCTCCAGGAGATCCTGTAGGAAATATGAATCAAACCTTTGATGCAGCGATGACAGCAATAATAAAGATTGAAGATACAC
>JAJQAI010000047.1 GCA_021203915.1 Prevotella sp.
TTACAATACTTATATTTTCGATTTAGATGGAACTCTGCTAAATACACTTTCAGATTTAGCAACGAGTGTAAACTTTGCTCTAGACTTCTTCGGCTTTCCTCTTCATAAAGAAAGTCAAATAAAAGATATGGTAGGTAGCGGAGTAAGACGTCTTATTGAGCTAGCTATTCCCGATGGGCTTTCTAACCCTTCATATGAGGATGTTTTTAAAAAATTCCTTTCACATTATCTTGAGCATAGTATGGATAAAACAAGACCATATGATGGCGTGATTACTATGCTAAAGGAGCTTAAACGTTTTGGGAAAAACATAGCAGTAGTAAGTAACAAACGCTCTGAGGCTACAAAGATGTTAGTCATGAATTTCTTCCCTAATTTAATAGATGTTGTTATAGGAGAAAGCGAGTTACTAAAAAAGAAGCCCGCTCCAGACACTCTTAATGAGGCAATAAGACTTCTAAAGGCCGATAAGTCCTCATCTATATATATAGGTGACAGTGATGTTGATATTCTAACGGCCAAAAATTGCGGAATACCATGTATAAGTGTTCTTTGGGGCTTTCGTAATAAAGAATTTCTTATCCGCCATGGTGCTAAATGCTTGGTAGATAACCCCAGTGAAATTCTTTCGCTTTAAAAGAAAAATTAAATAAGTGTGTGATTGTCAATATAATCTTGAACTTTTTCTTTGTAGCTTTCAGAAATTGGAATAAACATTGAGCCAATAACTATACGCCCACGGTCTACCATATTAACCTTTGTCATATTGACTATAAATGAACGATGAACCCTTAAAAATTTAGGTTCTGAGAGAAACTCCTCTAGTTTCTTCATATTCATAAGCGTCATAATTGACTTTTTCTCTCCCTTAAGGTATATTTTTACATAGTCTTTAAGACCTTCTATATATAAGATATCATCTAGTTTTATACGTACTAGCTTATATTCACTCTTTACGTATATAAACTCTTCGCCTTGAGAGGTCTCAGAAGAAGAAACTGCTTTAAACCATTCCAAAGCCTTATTAACAGAAAGAATGAATTTCTCGTAACTAATAGGCTTTAAAAGATAGTCAATAGCATTAACTTTATATCCTTCGATGGCATAGCGGTCAAAAGCTGTGGTAAGAATTATTTTTGTTTTCTTAGGCAGAAGTTCTGCAAACTCAAGCCCACTAAGTTCTGGCATTTGAATATCCAAAAAAATAAGGTCAACGGGGTTCTCCCTAAGCGTCTTCATGGCATTTATAGCACTATTGTAAACACCCATGAGATCTAGCTCTGGCGTTTTTCTAGCATAACTCGCAAGAAGGTCAGCAGCTAGAGGCTCATCATCAATTATTGCGCAACTTAGTATCATAAATTACAATTTTTGAAACGTATGTATTACTTTCCATATCAACTCCGCGCTCCCAAGAGTACTTATCTTTATAGGCCATCTCTAAGCGTTTAGCAACTTGTTCAAGCCCAATACCATGGCCACTCTTGTCCGAGGAACTCTTGGGGAAATTGCTGTTTCTTATCTCGCACTCTATTTTCCTAGAATCAGCCTTTACTTTTACTGATATAAAGCAAGGAGATGTTTGACTTACACCATGCTTAAAAGCATTTTCAACAAGTGAAATTAAAATCAGTGGAGCAATGTATATTTCCTCATCCTCTGGTATTTCGATTTGGAGTTTAACCTCTACGTTCTTACTCATTCTAATACTCATAAGATCTATGTAGTCACGTAAGAATGTAGTTTCATCTTTAAGACTAATAGAGATTTCTTGATCACTATACAACATTTGTCTTAAAAGATTGCTAAGTGAAAGAACGGCCTTTTGGGCTTTCTCTTGATCAAAGGATATTAGGGCATAGATATTGTTTAGCGTATTTAATAAGAAGTGAGGATTTATCTGATTTCTTAAGTTTCTAAGTTCGGCATCGGTTTTTTGTATTTCCATCTCTTTTCGAGCCCTTTCGGCATTCTGCCACTCAAGTGCAAGTCGAAGAAGCACAGCCACTACAGCTGACATTATTAGTGGAAATATGTTACGAACAAAAATTATTGTAATCCTAGTTACTTGCGATATATGTGGCTCATGATGATGCATAGAGCGAGAAATATTAAGAAACATCTCACGCAAGTGCATCTCTTCACCAATTCTTTGTGTTATTATTGCTGAGAAGACGATAACTATGATATTAACTGCAATAAATACGTTAAGTTTATGCTTGATATAATATTGTGGCACCAACCATAAATAGTTGATGTAAAAGATAATGCACATAAGTAAAGGAGTGCAAAGCCGTAATAGGTATAGCAGAGAGTCTGGTTGCTCATGCCCAGGTGCGAAAGTAATGTTAGGCAGAGCTACCAAAGTCCAACATACCACATGAAATATAACAGTATAGACTTTTGTCTTGTTAATATTCATAATTTTAAACTATAGCCAAAAAAAGAAAAGTCTTTACTCGTAACGCAAGGCATCAATAGGATCAAGTTCTGAAGCCTTCTTAGCAGGATACCATCCAAAGAATACTCCAGTAGCTGTACATACACAGAAACTAAGTAGTACACTCCAAGGTTGAATCATAACAGGCCATTTAGCTATTAAGTTCACAGCCATAGTAGCTCCAACGCCAAATAAAACGCCTATAACACCGCCCGTTACGCTAAGAAGAATAGATTCAATAAGGAACTGACTAAGAATATCTATACCCCTAGCACCTACACTCATTCTTAGTCCAATTTCTTTAGTACGCTCAGTTACACTTACATACATTATATTCATAATACCTATACCACCAACAATAAGTGATATACCTGCAATACATGCAAGAAGAATTGTCATAAGGTTTGTGGTAGAATTAAGCATTGTAGCAAGTTCTTCTTGAGAGCGGATATTAAAGTCATCGTCATCACCTGGGGAATTTTCGGTTGCATCGCGTAGCTTATGTTGAGCGCGAAGAACTTCGGTGATTTCGTCTATTGCTTTTTGGGTTAAATCCTCTGTTAGGGCTGAACATGAGATACTTTGTACATAGGTAATTGCCAAAATACGTTTCATAACGGCTGTGTATGGAGCAAGCACTAAATCATCTTGGTCCATACCCATTGAGTTATATCCCTTGCTCTTTAAAACTCCTACAACTTTAAATGGAATAGTGTTAAACCTAATGACCTTACCCACTGGGTCTGCTCCATCGGGAAAAAGATTATCGGCTACCGTTTTTCCTATAACACAAACCTTAGCACTAGCTTTTATATCCTCATCGGTAAACATCTCACCATCTTGAACCTCAAGCATACGAATCTTGAGATAATCACAGTTAACACCATAAATTGTAGATGGAGTATTGTTGTTACCATAAATAAACTGACCTGAGCTATTTACAACAGGACTTATAGCACTTATATAATTACATTGATCTTTAAGGGCTTCGTAATCCGTTAGCTTTAAGGTTTCCATGGATGAGGCATCCTGCCGAACACCACCTCGCATATCCTGTCCAGGCATTATCATTATCATGTTTGAGCCCATCTCGGAGATTTGTTGCTGAATACTTTTCTTACTACCTTGACCAATTGCTAGCATAGTAATTACAGAGGCAACACCAATAATGATACCAAGCATGGTAAGGAAACTCCTTAGTTTGTTGGCTGAAATTGCACGTATTGCTATCTTAAAGAGATTGGTAATGCTCATAAGTGGATGCTTAGAAAAAATTTAGTCCTCCTCAGCTGGTGGTAATTCGGCATAGGCTTTTTCTGCCGAAAGAATATTATTATTGATTGTATCTTCTCTTACCACACCATCTCGAAGAACAATATTACGACTTGAGTAGCTTGCAATATCAGGATTGTGAGTCACAAATATAATTGTTCTGCCCTCAGCGTGTAAGCGTTGAAATAGGATGAGTATCTCAAATGATGTTCGAGTATCTAGGTTTCCAGTGGCCTCATCGGCAAGTACAACTGCAGGGTCATTAACTAAGGCTCTAGCAATGGCTACACGTTGCATTTGACCTCCGGACATTTGATTAGATTTGTGATAAAGTCTATCACCAAGTCCTACAGCCTTTAGGGCTTGAATTGCACGTTCTCTACGCTCTTTTGCACTTACACTTGGATTGTATAGCAGAGGTAGTTCAACGTTTTCCACACTAGTGGTCTTGGCTAGAAGATTGTAGTTTTGAAATACAAAGCCTATCTTACGATTTCTTAAGATAGCTCTATCTGCTTTTTTCATCTTACGCACAGATACTCCGTCAAGATAATATTCTCCGCTAGATGGGGTGTCAAGGCATCCAAGTTGATTAAGTAAAGTGGATTTTCCCGATCCCGACTTACCCATGATGGTTACAAACTCACCCTCATGTATATCGAAAGATACACCACGAAGGGCATGAACAACCTCATCACCAACTTCGAAATCGCGTCTAACGTCTTTTAGTGAGATAACAACCTTACCTTTATTAAAATCGGTTTCAGCCATTTTATTTCTTATTATTGTTTTGATTGGGTCTATGAGGTGCAAATGGACTAGTCTCTGTTTGAGAGGATTGATTACTAGATGCCTCTGAAGAGCCACTAGCTGTTGCTTCGGTAACTACCTTTGTACCTTCTTTGATGCCAGAAAGAATTTCGGTATTAATACCATCTGTTATACCTGTTTTAACAGCGTGAGAAACAAATTCATTATTGCTTAATGTCCAAACTTTTCTTCCCTTGGCATCATCCTTTATCTTAATATTCTTTGAAAGTTCTTGAGTTGGTGTAAATCTAAGTGCTTTGTTGGGAACTGTTAGAACATCGTTCTTTTCCTGAGTATATATTGTTACATTGGCTGTAAGTCCTGGTTTAAGTTTAAGATCTTGATTAGGTGCACTAATAACAACCTCATAGGTAACAACATTATTTGTTGTTGTTGCCTCCTGGCGGACTTGTGTTACAAAACCATTGAATACGTCATCTGGGTAAGCATCAACAGTAAAGGTTACTCTGTCGCCATCTATAACTCCGCCTATATCAGCCTCGTCAACATCTGCAATAACCTGCATATCAGTTAGGTCTTTAGCAATTGTAAATAGGGTAGGAGTTTCGAAGCTAGCAGCTACGGTCTGACCCTCTTCAACTTCTTTTGATAGTACAATACCATCAATAGGGGAGGTGATTATAGCATAACCTAAATTGGTTTGAGCTTTCTGCACACTTTCCTCTTGTTGCTTTACAGCATCTTGTGATTGCGTGTAAGAAAGCTGGGCTAGTTCAAAATCGTCTGCACTTACTAGTCCCTTCTGATATAAGGTTTTATACCTATTGTAATTGGCTGTTTGATATTTAAGTTGACTCATTGCATCGTTTAGGTTTGCCTTTGCAATATTAAGCTCACTAATTAGGTTTGTTTTATCAAGCTCAGCAATTAGTTGCCCTTTCTTAACGATACTATTATAATCAACATATAGTTTAGCTACTGTACCAGAAACCTGTGTACCAACATCCACCGATGTTACTGGTTCTATTGTTCCTGTTGCTGTAACACTATTGGCTATATTTTCCTTCTTTGCCGCTACAGTTTCAAAAGAAATCTCTTGCTTCTTGTGCGAGCATAAAATCAGGCAGAGGCAAACAACTACAACTGCAATGACAACCAAAGCGATAATTATATTTTTCTTCATAAAGGTAAAATATTATATATTCATTTCATTTCCTTTGTAGAACTCAAGTAACTCAATATATAAAATTGTGGTATACTTACTCTCAAGGCGACTTTGTTGCGCATTGAGTAAGGTAGATTTTCCACTAGTTAGTTCTACAATGTTTTTTAATCCTAATCTAAATTGTTCACAAAGAAGCTCGTAACTGTCCTCAGCACTTTTAACACTGATTTGAGCTGAACGGAAACGCTGTTGATTAGATGTAGCGTTTATCCAAAACCCTTCAATTGTAAGAGCAAGAGAATTCTTTGCATCTTCTGCATTGAGCTTTGATTGTTGTAGTTCAATCTTCGCTTTATTTACTGAGGTCTTAGTAGAGCGGTTATCAAAAATTGGAATACTGAGTGTAGCTCCTATTGCTCCACTGAAATTATTCTTTACTTGATTAGCCCAACTATTTCCCATACCTGTCATGGTGTTGGTACCTAGACTACCCGAAAGACTTACCTGTGGACCTGAACCAGCCTTAGCAATATCTATATCAAGATTACTTCCCTCAATAGCAAGAAGAGCGTTTCTTATTTCAGGACGATTTTCTAAGGCAGGAATAAGAACGCTTTCAACGGAAGGTATTTCGCCCAAGGCTTTCTCATCAGAAGATAGGGGAACCATCACATTAAAATCATAATCATAATCAAGTCTAAGTAAGTACTTCATCTGCAGTTTATAGTCCTCAAGTGTTCCTTGAATATTAACAAGATTGTACTCATCAGTTGCAACTTGGGCTTGAAGTTGAGATAAATCAGCCTTGGACAAGAGTCCTACATTATACATTTCTTCACCTCGCTGGGCATTCTGACGACTTATCTCTAGAAGTTGAGCGTTTACATCTACAGCCTCTGTTACATAAAGTATTTGTACGTAAAGTTGTACAATTTCCTCTTGTATACTATTGGCCTGCTCTTCTACATTAAGTTCAGTCTGCTCACCTGTGACTTTTTGAAGTTTTATATTATTGCGGTTTTTGTTTCCGTCCCATACCGTCCAGCTTGCATTAAAGCCATAATCACCCATATAACTTAGTTTATCCGTTCCAGCTTTACTATCCCCAAAGGGGTTATATCCACCTTGATGGGTTGTGGAAAAAGATAAATTTGGAAATAGTTGATTCTGAGCTTGCTCTAAGTCCTCTTTGGCCGATAGAACGGATAACTTACCTGTCTTGATGGTGATATTGTTTTCTAAAGCATAATCTATACATTCCTTTAGAGTCCATCCACCAAACTCATCACCCCACGCTCTAGTTAATGCCAAAAGCATGAAGGCTAGAATAAAAACTTTTCTTGTTGTAGCCATTTTAGAAAAAATACAAAATGCCCTGCAAAAGTAATAAGAAAAAGCCGCTAGCAAAAATAAAAAAAGTAGTAATCTTATATTATAGGGATAAATACCTTATTTATAGCGATGTATTCCTAAAACATTAACATTTTTAAGGAAAATATGTTCCACTAATTTTAAGGTCAATCTTATACTTTTTTTAAAGTGGAATACCATATTCTTGCTTCACCTCATCCATAACAAATAGACTTTCAAGTGAGGAAAGGTTTTCTATTTTTCCTAGAACATTTTGAAGAAGTTCTTTATAGGCATTCATACTAGAAACGTGAATTTTAAGTAGATAGTCAAAACCTCCCGAAATATTGTAGCATTCCCTTACCTGAGGTGTAGCATTTATTACTTTGGCAAAATCCATAGCAATCTCAGTACTTATTCTTGCCATTTTAACGTTACAAAAAACAATAAAACCTTGGTTTAACTTTTCTGCATTAAGAACGGCTACGTAGGCTTTAATATATCCTTCACGTTGCAAACGCTTTAGTCTCTCAAATACAGGCGTAGTTGATAGGTTTACTTTTTTTGCAATCTCTTTTACGGTTAAACGAGCATCTTTTTGCAGAATTTGCAGAATTTCTATGTCCGTTGAGTCTAATTTTTCTGTTTTTATCATGGAATGAATTTCTTTTTAAAGCTTAATAC
>JAJQAI010000296.1 GCA_021203915.1 Prevotella sp.
GCTACTACATTATACCCCCCATCTATCAAAGCCTCTAGAGTTTTAACTGCAAACACCGGCGTACCCATAAAAACAATTCTAAGACTTTCTTTTTCCATTTATATTTTTTCTTTTTTTTTCGGGAAATTATTCTACCGTTACGGACTTGGCTAGATTCCTTGGTTGGTCTACATTTAAGAGCTTTTCTCTTGCCACATGGTAAGATATCAGTTGTAGTGGTATAACGGATAAAAGTGGAGCTAGTGTAGCTAAAGTATGTGGCACTTCAATAGTTGCCTCAGCAAACTTACTGACCTCCTCATCACCTTCGGTAACGATGGCTATAATCTTACCGTTTCTAGCTTTTACCTCTTGGATATTACTCAAAATTTTCTTGTATAATTGGTGGTGAGTAGCTAAGAAAATCACAGGCATTGCCTCATCAATAAGTGCAATTGGGCCATGTTTCATCTCAGCTGCAGGATAACCTTCTGCATGAATATAACTAATTTCCTTAAGCTTTAAAGCACCCTCAAGAGCAACTGGATAATTTAGTCCTCTTCCCATATAAAGAGCATTCTTAGCATAGGTTAAACTACGAGCAATCTCCTTTATTTCATCATTCTTATCTAAGACTTGTTGCATCTTAGAAGGAATCCTTAGAAGTTCTTCTATGGTTTCATTATACTCCTGAAGAGGAACTACACCACGCTCACGCCCTAGAGCAAGAGCAAACAAAGTAAGAACGGTAACTTGTCCGGTAAAGGCTTTAGTTGAGGCTACACCAATCTCCGGTCCAACATGTATATAAATACCCGTTTGAGAAGCCCTTGCTATGCTTGAACCAACTACATTGACAATACCAAAACAAAGGGCCCCATATTTTTTAGCTAGCTCAAAGGCTGCTAGGGTATCTGCTGTTTCACCACTTTGTGAAATTGCTATAACTACATCATCGGGGAAAATTACGGGATTTCTATATCTAAATTCCGAGGCATACTCTATCACCACAGGAACGTTAGCCCATTGCTCAATAAGTTGTTTTCCTATTAATCCAGCATGCCAGGATGTACCACAAGCCACGATAACAAAACGCCTAGCATTAACTAGCCTTTCGCGATGTTGATTTATAGTACTTAGGACAACTCTTCCTTCCTTAAAAAGAAGTCTTCCTCTCATGCAGTCAGAAATACATTTGGGTTGATCGATAATTTCTTTAAGCATAAAATGCTCATATTCACCTTTGCCTAAAGACTCTAATTTTATGTCTACCTCGCGAACGTCAGGTGTTACATTTTCGTTGTTAAGATTATGAATTTCAATATCTTGTCCACGTTTAAGAAGGGCAACTTCATTATCGTTAAGATAGATAATTTGCTTAGTGTACTTAACAATTGGAATAGCATCAGAGGCTAGGAAAAATTCATCTCTTTTCTCCCCTATTCCTATCACTAGCGGACTACTCTTTCTTGCAACAACAATCTTATCAGGGCTCTTTAAATCAATAGCAGCAATAGCATATGCTCCTACAACTCTTCTTAAGGCTTGAAGTATAGCACCTTCAAGATCTTTTCCATATTCTTTCTCAATATACTCAATGAGTTGGACTAGCACCTCTGTATCGGTTGAACTTTTAAAAGTATAACCCTTACTTAAAAGGAATTCTTTTAGGATTGCATAGTTTTCAATTATTCCATTATGAACTAAAGCTATCCTGCCGCTTTGAGATATCTGTGGATGAGCATTTTGTCTTGAGGGCTCTCCGTGGGTTGCCCAACGAGTATGAGCAATACCAATATTTCCGGAAGTATCACTACTTAAAGCTAAACTCTCAAGGTTACTTACCTTACCTTTCTCACGATATAGGTTCATTTGACCTTTGTCATTAATAAGGGCCATACCTGAAGAATCATAGCCTCTATATTCTAGCTGCTTTAGCCCATCAATAAGTATTGGATAAGCATCCTTTGAGCCTATATATCCAACTATTCCACACATAAAAAAAATATTTTTCTATGGGCAAAAATAATCAAAATTCATTGATATGTATAAAAAGACTATCGAAAAAAATATTGGAAATAAAAAACTACAATTGGGGAACTGAAGAAAACAAATTTTAGCCAATAAAGAAAATCTTTGGACTTATTCTAAAAAACTTTTATCTATTCTTTCAAAAAGTAAGTTAATACTAGTGCAAAATATCCCAAAAATGCCTCTTTATGATTTGCAAACCCTCTTTTAGTGGGCTTTTTAAAGCACAAAGGATATTTTTTTTTATTTTAATTAGGTGTATACGGGATTTTTTTCTTAAGTTTGCATCCACACTAATACAAAAGAAAAACAACTATTTCATTCATTACTTAAAAGAAGGTGAACGATGGACGCGCAAGAAAAAGATCTTAACAAGGAGGGAATTAATGCTGAGGCATTAGGCCACGAGGATCTTGAAGAAACTCTAGAGGGCAAAGACCTTGAAGAAACTACATCTCAAAATAACGAGAACAATCCAGAAGAAACTCTAGAGGTTGAAACCTCAGAGAAAGAAGAGGCTCAGGAAGTTCCCGAAAAGCAAGAAATTGCTCTCGAAAACAAGCCAGAGGAAATTCCCCAGCAGGAAGAAGTAGTAGAAGAGAAGGAAGAGCCCGAACAGGCTTCCGTAAAGGAAGAAACTATAGCTGATGAGGAAACTAAAGAAGTTCCCCAGCAAGAGGAGGTTGTAGCTAAGGAGGAAACTCCTAAAGAGGAAGAAACTCAAGAAAAAGAAGAAGCTATAGCTCAGGAAGAAATAGAAGAGACTCTCGAAGCATCCACCGAAGAAGAGCCATCAATCCCTATAGATGATATAGAGCCCAAAGAAGAGGAAGAAGAAACTCAAGAGGTTCAAAAGAAAATCTATAAGAATAAGAAAGAAATAGTTGAAAGAATTCAGGAGATTGCTCATGGAGAGGCTGCTCCTAAGAAAGAGGAAGTAGACTGGCTCAAAACGATATTCTACAAAATGCATTTCGCTGAAAGAGATGCAGCACTAAAAGCCTTTATTGAAGCAGGCGGTGATCCTCAAGGATATAAAGTAGTACCTGATGAGGATGAAGAAATCTTTAAGGCAGAAATGGCCGTAATAAAGGAAAGAAGAGCCAAAATTTTCTTAGAGCAAGAAAAACAAAAACAAGATAATCTCAAACGTAAACTCGAGATAATAGAAAAGATTAAGTCAATGGTTACCTCCACTGAGGATGTCAACAAGTCTTTCCCAGAATTTAAACGCTTACAACAGGAATGGAAAGACATTAAGTTGGTACCAATGGAGAAGGCCAACGAGCTTTGGAGAAATTATCAACTATATGTTGAGCAATTCTATGATCTTCTTAAGCTCAATAGCGAGGCACGCGAATATGACTTTAAGAAAAACCTCGAGATAAAAACTCGTATATGCGAGGCTGCAGAAAAGCTCGCTGAGGAAAAGGATGTCATTAGCGCTTTCCATCAACTACAAAAATTACACCAAGATTTCAGAGAGGCAGGTCCTGTAAGCAAGGAGCTACGTGAGGAGATTTGGACTCGCTTTAAGACTGCTTCTACAGTAATCAACAAGCGTCACCAAAAGCACTTTGAGGAGCTACGCTCTAAGGAGGATGAAAACCTTTCAAAGAAAACAGCACTTTGCGAAAAGGTTGAAGAAATTGCTAAGACGGAAATTTCTGGCGCAAGCGAATGGGATAAGAAGACCAAAGAGATAATCGCAATTCAAAACGAGTGGAAAGGCATCGGCTTTGCACCACAAAAAATGAACATAAAGATTTTTGAGCGTTTCCGTGCAGCATGTGATCAATTCTTTGGCAAAAAAGCTGAATTCTTTAAGGATATGAAGCAGCAATTTTCTCAGAATGCTGAGAAGAAAAAGGCTTTAGTTGAGCAAGCACAAGCTCTAAAGGATAGCACTGAATGGAAATCTACAAGTGATAAGTTAATTGCTTTACAAAAAGAATGGAAAACCATCGGTACTGTACCTAAAAAGTATGGCGATAAGCTTTGGAATGATTTCCTTGCTGCTTGTAATCATTTCTTTGAGGCCCGCAATGCTGCTAATCAAGGAACTAGGAACGAAGAACGCTCTAATCTAGAGAAAAAACGTGAACTGATTTCTGAGTTAACTTCCATTGCAGAAAAGGCTGAGACTGGTGTTCAAGAAAAAGTTCAAGAGATTATTGAAAAATACAACGCTATCGGCCATGTTCCATTCAAGGAAAAGGATAAGCTCTACACTGAATATCATGCCATTTTAGATAGAATTCGTAAAGAACTCAACATAAGTGTTGCTAGAAGAAAAATTGATCGCTTTAAGAACAACTTAAAGAATATCATCGAAAAGGGTGATGATGCATTAGAGGGCGAGCGTGCACGTCTAATGCGTCGCTATGAGATATTAAAGCAAGAAATTCAGACTTATGAAAATAATCTGGGCTTCTTAAATGCTTCAAGTCAAAAGGGCAGTAGTCTTATTGATGAGATGAATCGCAAGGTTCAAAAGCTCAAGGATGATATGAGCCTTGTCAAAGACAAGATAAAGGCTATCGATAAGGAGAACAATACTCCAAAGGAAGAATAATCCCCCATCCATAAAGGATTTATCCTTCCCCACGAAAAAAGTTTACCCTTTTCCTAATGGCTAGAGCTCTTACTATTTTAACGCTACTATTTGGAGTTACATGCATGAAAGCGCAAACCCCCAAACAGTGGCGTGATTCTTTAAGCGTACTTAGCAAACAAGTTGATACCTACCCACATTCAACTGACTTGCGTCTTCGTAAGGCTGCAGTTGAACTTCAACTGCTTGAATGGAAAGATGCAGTAGAAGATTGTGACCTAGTCCTTAAAGAAGCCCCTGGAAACCTAGCTGCCATATACTATCGCGCTTACGCAAATAATAGCATGCGTAGATATGAATTAGCTAAAGAGGATTACGAGGAATTCGTTCGTCTTGCCCCCGAAAGTATGGAAGGAAGACTAGGGTTAGCTTACACCTATATTCAACTTGGTCGCACCTCTGAGGCCATGGATAAAATTAATGATATAGTGGAAATGTTCCCCGATAGCAGTGTGGTGTATGTGGCAAGAGCTGAATTAGAAAAAGAATTAAAGCAATTTGATGTTGCACTTTACGATTTAGATAAAGCTCTTGAGCTTAATCCACGTGATATAGATAGTATTATCTCAAAGCTTGAAATTCTTATAGAACTAGGAAGAAGATCAGAAGCTAAAAAAGTTTTAGATAATGCTGCAAAAAGTGGCTTACCAATGGGAAGACTTCATACCTGGTATGCAAAGTGTAAATAACCTTATTTTAACTTTTTAAAAGCTAGGCGAACTAGCGTAAAATTAGTTGGTACCACAATGCAATAAACAGGCAGTGGCGCCAAAGTTTTTCCTACGCCAAGGGATAAGAAAATATGCAACAATATCATCTGAAGAAGGTAGTTCATAAGGTGCGCTAAAAGAAAGCCCAAAGCATTTTTTTTGGAAGTCTTTTTCTTAAAAGTGTATCTAGCTGAAAGGATATAATTAACTATGGAACCTGTTATATATCCAATAGTATAGGCAACTCTTAAATCAATTACATTATTAAGAAGATAATAAACAAGGTAATGAACTATCGTAGCTATTAATCCCACTACGACAAACCTTAAAGCCTCACCTAAGATTTCCTTTTTCACTTTCTTTTTTTTTAATAATTGAGTGCCATATGGAAATAAACTCTCTCTCTCCATATGACACCCAAGGGGTTTATCTTTTTTACCTATTTCTTAGGAATTTCTTCAAGCGTCTTAGTTAGCAAGAGCCAGAACTTTTCAGCTGAAGGCCAAAATGCGCGCTCATTTGGTGTGTGTGGAGACAGTAGGGTTGGACCAAAGGAACAAATATCAAGGTGCGGATACTTTGAGAGAATTATACTACACTCAAGACCTGCATGAACAACTTGTACGGTTGGCTCCTGATTGAAAAGTCTAGTATATATCCCACGCATAACCTTAATAATCTCGCTATCGGTATTGGGTTCCCAACCACCATAAGCACCACCTAGTTCCACCTTCATGCCAGCCATGCTAAAACAGCTAACAATTGATGTAGCTATCTCATCTTTCATGGTCTCACTAGAACTACGAGCTAGAACTTCTATAGAAGCACTCCCACTTAAGATGTCTATAATCGCCAAATTGGATGATGTCTCCACAATATGTGGAATACTTGGGATATAGCGCCATACTCCATTATGAACTGCATAAATTGCATCTACTAAGTTATCTTGTATTTCCTCTGGAACTACAGTTGAAGGAAGCTGAACGTCCTCAACTATAACATCGATATCGTTTTCGATACCCTTATACTCATCATTAAAGGTCTCTTTATAGTCTTGAGCTAAAGATATAAGATCTTCCTTATTCTCTTTTGGCAAAGTAAGGATAGCTTCAGCCTCAAAAGGAATAGCATTACGCATGTTTCCACCATGCCAGCTTGCCAATCTTGCCTCATCATCAGAAATAGCCTCACGCACAATACGCACTAACATTTTGTTTGCGTTAGCACGTCCTTCTGAAATCTCTAGTCCTGAGTGACCACCTTTAAGACCTTTTACAGTGATTTTAACAGCTACGTCATCTTTGTCTGTTTCTGCTTCTTTATAGTCGAGCGTTGCAGTTATATCAATACCACCGGCACTACCTATTATCATTTCTCCTTCTTGTTCTGTGTCGAGATTAAGAAGAATCTCACCCTTAAGTTGCCCTTCAGGTAGACCATTAGCTCCAAACATACCTGTTTCCTCATCGGCTGTTATAAGAGCCTCAATTGGACCATGCTTTAAGTCCTTAGCCTCCATTATAGCCATTATGGCTGCAACACCAAGACCATCATCAGCACCTAAGGTTGTACCTTTAGCCCTAACCCAATCACCATCAATATAGGTTTTAATTGAGTCAGTCTCAAAGTTGTGCTCACTAGTTTTTTCTTTTTGAGGCACCATGTCCATATGAGCTTGAAGAATCACTGTCTTACGATTTTCCATACCAGGGGTAGCAGGCTTTTTCATTACGATATTGTCAGCCTCATCCTTGAAGGCCTCGACACCTACCTGCTTAGCAAAATCCAAAAGGAATTGCTGAACTTTTTCTAAATGTCCTGATGGACGTGGAACTAGAGTTAGTGCATCGAAATTCCTCCACATGCACTCAGGCTTAAGATTTTTAATTTCACTCATAATAAAAAAATATATTTGTTATTATTTTTTCTTGCAATATTTAGTAGCTAACTCGACTCTCCCTTTTCTTTGTAAAGGCAAGAGCTATAAGGGAATATATACCTAGAACGATTACCAAAAGTGTTTGTACTGCATGTACTATAAGTACAAAATATAGAGCATTTACATCCGCTACACCATAAAGAATCAACATTGTTTTAACAGCAAAATGCCATGGCCCTGCCCCATTGGGTGTAGGAACAATAACTGCAATACTTCCTACAACGAAGGTAACAAAAGCACATCCAAGAGTTAAGTCTTTAGTAAAATCAAAACAGAAAAATGTTAGATAATAATGAATAAAATAGCATGCCCATATTCCCAAAGTATAAAAA
>JAJQAI010000203.1 GCA_021203915.1 Prevotella sp.
CTATGAAACTACTAACCTATGAAAATGTATTCTCTCGAACACACTACAAATTTAGTCATTGTGTACGTACACACAAATACTTAAATCATCTTTCTTGAGAAAATCTATCTTTTTTTGATTTATATCAAGCTATAGGGGGTCGAAAAAGGATAAAGTAAAGCGTGATACCACGCAAAAAGTGCACCCAAAAAGGATGCACTTTTCTTTATGATTAATCTCTTTATACCCTAGTTTCTTAGAGCTTTGGACCAGCGACTACAAGAGCCTTTCCTGCTTCATTACCTTCGTATTTAACGAAGTTCTTTATGAAGCGAGATGCTAAATCCTTTGCCTTGTTATCCCAATCTGCTGGGTTAGAATAAGTATCACGTGGGTCAAGGATGTTAGGATCAACACCAGGGAGAGATGTTGGTACTTCGAAATTAAATATTGGTATAAACTTCGTAGGCGCTGTATTAATTGAGCCATCTAAAATAGCATCAATAATACCACGGGTATCGCGTATTGATATACGCTTACCTGTACCATTCCAACCAGTGTTAACTAAATAAGCCTTTGCACCGCTCATATTCATGCGCTTTACAAGTTCTTCGGCATACTTCGTTGGATGTAGCTCAAGGAAAGCTTGACCAAAACATGCTGAGAAAGTTGGTTGTGGCTCAGTAATACCGAGTTCTGTTCCTGCTAACTTAGCAGTAAAGCCTGATAGGAAATAATACTTCGTCTGCTCTGGTGTAAGAATAGAAACAGGAGGAAGTACTCCAAAAGCATCAGCTGAGAGGAATATTACCTGATTGGCTGCAGGTGCTGCAGATATTGGACGAACAATCTTCTCAATGTGATTGATAGGATAAGAAACTCTAGTATTCTCGGTAACGCTCTTATCGGTAAAATCTATCTTACCATTTGCATCAACGGTTACATTCTCCAAAAGGGCATTTCTACGGATAGCATTATAGATATCAGGCTCAGAATCCTTATCTAGATCTATAACCTTAGCATAGCAACCTCCTTCGAAGTTGAAGACACCTTTGTCGTCCCAACCATGTTCATCATCACCAACGAGTAAACGCTTTGGGTCAGTTGAAAGGGTTGTCTTACCAGTACCAGAAAGGCCAAAGAATATTGCAGTATTCTCGCCTTTCATATCACAATTAGCAGAGCAGTGCATAGATGCAATCCCCTTTAGAGGTAGGTAGTAGTTCATCATTGAGAACAAACCTTTCTTCATCTCACCACCATACCATGTATTAATGATTACCTGCTCTTTTGAAGTAACGTTGAATACTATGGCAGTTTCAGAGTTAAGCCCGAGTTCCTTATAATTTTCTACCTTTGCCTTGGAAGCATTATAGACAATGAAATCTGGCTCAAAATCTTGAAGTTCTTCCTCTGTTGGACAGATAAACATATTCTTAACAAAGTGTGCTTGCCATGCAACCTCCATGATGAAACGCACTGCCATACGAGTATCCTTATTGGCTCCGCAGAAACCATCGACAACAAAAAGTCTTTTATTTGATAACTCTTTTTTTGCGATTTCCTTAACAGCAGCCCAAGCTTCTTGTGAAGCAGGCTTATTATCATTCTTGTATTCATCGGTTGTCCACCAAATAGTGTCCTTGGAATTCTCGTCCATAACGATGAATTTATCCTTTGGAGAACGTCCTGTATAGATGCCTGTCATTACATTAATAGCATCAAGTTCAGTTAGTTGACCCCTATCAAAACCTGTTAGCTCAGGTTTGGTCTCCTCCTCAAACAACACTTCAAAAGAAGGATTGTAAAGAACCTCGGTTGTTCCCGTGATTCCATACTTCTGTAAAACTGACTTATCAAAATTTGCCATATTTCAAAATTTTTATGTGAATATTTTCCTGATAACTCTACCTTAAAGCATGGGCAAAAATACTAAAATTTATGATTATAGACAAAATCATGGCCAATAAAAACCATTAACGTAATACTTTTTTAAGTTTTTGTAATTAAAGTTTGGAATTTTAGGACTTTAGCGGGTTTTTAAAAATTTGACTTTGCAAAACCTTAAAAAATCACTATTTTTGTGGCGGACATGAAAATCTAGATAACATCCAAATTTCCTTACCCTTATGAAAATCATCAATTTAAGTGACTCTAATAGCATCATAAACAAATACCTTGCAGAGGTCAGAGATCCTCATTATCAAAAAAATAAAACTCTATTTCGCAATAATATAGAGCGAATAGGACAATTGATGGCCTATGAGATAAGTAAAACACTTTTGTTTGAGAAAAAACAAATAAACACCCCACTGGGTATAGCAACGATTTCTCTTCCCGTAGACGATATAGTCTTAGCAACTATCCTTCGTGCAGGACTACCTTTTCACTCTGGGTTTCTTAAAACCTTTGACCATGCAGAAAATGCATTCGTAAGTGCTTACAGAGAATATTCCAACAAAGAACATACAGAAGTAGATATACATGTGGAATACCTAGCTTGCCCCAAACTTGAGGATAAGACTGTAATAATTGTTGACCCAATGCTAGCCACGGGAGGTTCCATGGAGCTAGGATATAAAGCACTTCTAACTAAAGGAAAGCCAAAATGTATACATTTTTCTTGTGTTCTAGCTGCACCCCAAGGCATTAAATTGCTTGAAGAAAAGTTTCCTCAAGATGATGTAACACTATGGTGTGCGGCCATAGATTCTGGACTAAACCCTCAGAAATATATCGTACCGGGATTCGGTGATGCAGGTGATCTTTGCTTTGGAGAGAAACTTTAATTTTTCTCTTTCCTTTTCAAGTGTAATAAACGACTAGATATCAAGAAAAACCATTAGCATGAACTTAAATGTATCCGATTTTGAAGTTATGGCTCCGGTAGGCTCTAGAGAGTGTTTATCGGCCGCCATCAAAGCAGGAGCAGGATCCATCTACTTCGGCATTGGACACCTTAATATGCGAGCTCATTCTTCAACAAAATTTTCAATTAAAGATTTAAAGGAAATTGCTTCAACTTGCTCTTCTCACAACATAAAGACATATCTTACATTAAACACCATCATTTACGATGAGGATTTCTCCCTAATGCGGGAAATCGCTGATGCTGCTTTAGAGGCAGGAATCACTGCCGTCATAGCAAGCGATGTTGCTGTTATGAGATATTGTAGGAAGATTGGTCTTGAGGTTCATCTATCAACGCAACTAAATATTTCAAATATAGAAGCCCTTGAGTTTTACGCTCAATTTGCCGACGTAGTAGTTTTAGCTAGAGAACTTTCTTTACCTCAGGTAGCTAACATCTATAAAGAGACCAAAAGAAGAAATATTTTGGGTCCTAAGGGCGAGCCTATAAGAATTGAGATGTTCTGCCATGGCGCTCTTTGCATGGCCATAAGTGGTAAATGCTATTTAAGTCTTGATAACGAACTGCGTTCAGCTAATAGAGGTGAGTGCCTGCAACTCTGTAGAAGAACTTACACTGTCACAGATAAAGAAACTGGTATTCAGCTAGATATTGATAACAAATATATAATGAGCCCCAAGGACTTAAAGACTATACGCTTTATCGATAAAATGATGGCTTCTGGTGTTAGAATATTTAAGATTGAAGGTAGAGCAAGAGGCCCCGAATACGTATATACTACGGTTCAATGCTACAAGGAGGCTATTTCTTCTGTTTTAGATGGCACATTTTCTGAGGAGAAAAAAAACCAATGGGATGAACGACTTTCTACTGTTTTTAACAGAGGATTTTGGGATGGCTATTACTTAGGACAAAAACTAGGTGAATGGAATTCTCGTTATGGATCAAGTGCAAAAGAAAGGAAAGTATACGTAGGTAGAGGAAAGAATTACTTCTCGCATCTTGGTGTTGCTGAATTTTTGATTGAGGCCTCAGAAATTTGTCTTGGAGATAAATTACTTATAACTGGTCCTACCACAGGTGTTATATACCTCACCGCTGAAGAAATACGTTATGACCTAAAACCTGTTACAACTGCACATAAAGGAGAACGTGTATCCATACCAGTAAAAGAAAGAGTTAGGCCAAGCGATAAACTTTTTAAACTCGTTGCTGATGAGCAGCTTTGATTAATCATAGATACTTATGACAATAAATGAAGCACAAGATGAGGTTATAGAGGAATTTTCTTACCTCACTGATTGGATGGACAAATACCAACTTTTAATTGATTTTGGCAATGAATTACCACCACTAGAAGAAAAATTCAAAATAGAAAGCAACTTGATTGAGGGTTGCCAAAGCAGAGTATGGCTCCAAGCTGACCTTATTGATAAAAAGATGGTCTTTAATGCCGAAAGTGATGCTCTGATTGTAAAGGGAATTATTGCCTTACTTGTACGTGTTCTAAGTAATCAAGAACCAAAACAGATTCTTGATGCAGATCTATATTTTGTAGACCGCATAGGACTTAAGGAGCATTTAAGCCCAACACGTTCAAATGGACTTATGGCCATGCTTAAACAAATTAGAGCTTATGCTCTAGCCTTTATGGCTAAGCCATAGAACTTTTTTTTGAAGAAAAAGATGCGAAAGTTACGCATAACAGAAATGAACCGCCTCAATATTGAAGGGTTTAAGGCAGCAAAAAAGTTGCCTTTAGTTGTTGTTCTTGATGATGTAAGAAGCCTTTACAACGTGGGATCAATATTTAGAACTTGCGATGCTTTTAGAGTTGAAGCTCTTTTTCTCTGTGGTATAACGGCCAGTCCCCCACACCCCGAGATACATAAGACGGCTATTGGAGCTGAAGATAGTGTTATTTGGAAGTACTTTCAAACGGCAAAAATAGCTGTTCGGGAGCTACTTAACTTGGGTTATGAAGTGCTTGCCGTTGAGCAATGCCTGGAAAGCACAATGATTTCAGACTTTAAAGTAGAGCAAACCAAACGATATGCCATTGTACTTGGGAACGAAGTAAAAGGAGTAGCTCAAGAGGTTATTGACATATGTAATGGATGTATTGAAATTCCACAATATGGAACTAAGCACTCCATGAATGTTTCTGTTACCGCTGGAATAGTTGTCTGGAAGTTTGCCGAGAGTTTATACCCATCAAAATGAAACCTTTGGCTTTATTTTTTTTGCTTCATGAGGATAAAGAAAATATTTATACTTTCCATTTTTGTTGTTAAGTTCGCAGCTTTACTATCGGCTCAGGCTTATCAACAAAGCAGTTATAATCCATTTTCTGGAGAATTAGATTATGGGAAAACTTTTCGTGGCACAACCGCAGGACAGTCTTATTTTGGAATAAGAATTGGTGCAGCCTTCTCTAAGCTAAAGACAGATGATTTTCTTCTTGAAGGAGGTAAATCTCAAGTTGGTCTTAACGTTGGAATAGTAAGAGGATTTTCTTTGATGAGAGAAGCTCCACTTTACTTAGAAACAGGCATTTTCTATATTGAAAAAGGTGGAAAAAAAAGAGAAGATACAAGGAAGATTACCTACGATTTAAACTATATTGAGATTCCGGTTATGATAAGATACGGCCTGGATTTTTACCGTGGACTTTCCATCCAACCAATGTTTGGCTTTTATTTAGCCTATGGTGTAAGCGGAAAGATGAAAAATTTTTCTGAAGTTGGAACCCAAAATGCGTTTTCCGGAGATTATTTTAGGCGTTTTGATGGAGGTCTTCGCGTTGGTATGGGTATTGGATATTATATTTTTAGTCTGGGCGTTACCTATGATATTGGAATAGCCAACGTTTGCCATGACATGATTGACAAATCACGAAATAGTAATATTGCTGTTGAGTTTGGGGTTAATTTTTAATTCTATTGGCCAAAAATTAGTGTATAGTATGCATCAAAAATCAAAAATACTTATTGTTTTACTTCTTGGGAGTCTAACCCTCTTTTCATGTAAAAAGAAAGAGAGTAAAGAGCATACCTTTACCACCGACGTCATTAATAAGATAACACCCATTAAGGATCAAAAATCATCTGAAGCGTGTTGGATATATGCTATGCTTGCTACCATTGAAAGCGAACATTTAATGATGGGAGATTCGGTTAATCTATCTGCCGTCTTTTTGGCAAGAAATTATCTTTCTTCTCAAGTTGAAAGGTATTACTTAACTCGTGGAGCGGATTCTTTATCATTAAGAGGGATAGCACCACTTACACTTCACTTAATGGAAAAGTATGGGATAATGCCATATGAGGCTTACCACTCGGACTGTAATTTTGATGTTGTACGTAAGAAACTTTCCCTTTCGCTAGATGAAATGATTGCAGAGCGCTCAGGACTTATAACCCTAAAAAAACGAACTTTAGACCTTCTTGATGAGCTAATAAATCCTGTTCCTTTTAATGTATATATGTTTGGAGTGAAATACACTCCTAAAGAGTTTGCCCATAGCGTATGTTTAGAAAAAGAATACATAGCAATAACTAGCTTTACTCACAAGCCTTTTTACGAAAACATCATATTAGATATTTTGGATAATAGATATGATGAAAAGATGCTAAATCTCCCTCTTGATAGCATGACAATGCGTGTTGAAAAGGCTTTACTTTCTCATCACTCGGTTTGTTGGGAAGGAGATATAAGTGAAGAAGGGTTTAGTTTTGAAAAAGGAATAGCAACTTTGGGAAATTCAAAAAAACCTCTTACTCAGCAAGAAAGGCAAAAGGAATTTGAAGATTTTTCCACCACGGACGACCATTGTATGGAAATAATTGGTCTAGCTCACGATGAGGAGGGTGAGAAATATTTTATATGTAAGAATTCATGGGGAACCAGTAATCCCTACCGGGGTTTAATGTACATGAGTGAGGCCTACTTTAGGCTTAAAACAATATGTGTGGTTGTGCCAAATATTTTTTTGTAAGAAATGGTGGAAAACAATATAAAATTAGTGATTCTTGACTTTGATGGGACAATTGCTGATACTAAGAGGATTATCGTTAAAACCATGCTTGAAACAGCAAGGGCACTTCATCTTAGAGAAAACACTTTAGAAGAATATGCCTCAACAATAGGATTGCCGCTTGAGAAAACCTTTCAGCATCTTTTAGGTTTAGATGACTCTGAGGCAGCTACATGCGCTAAGGTGTATCGAGAGATTTTCTTTAAAAACAATTCTGAAAAAGAAGTATCAATATTTCCCAACGTTAGAAAGACAATTATTTCCCTTTATCAAAGAGGAATACGCCTCACCATTGCAAGCAGTAGAAGCAAGGCTTCTATTGAGGATTTTATGCTTAGATTTCATCTTAGGGATTACATACGATATATTCTAGGAGCTTCTGATGTCAAGCATTGCAAGCCCCATCCAGAGGCCGTAAGAAAAACGCTATTAGAAAATAAGATAAAACCATTTGAAGCTATCGTAGTTGGAGATACTGTATACGACGTAGAAATGGCCCATCTT
>JAJQAI010000105.1 GCA_021203915.1 Prevotella sp.
GGTTGAGTAAGCCCCGAGAGAGAGACTGAAGACGAAATGAACAGCCCCCGAGCAGAATTAAAATCATTTGAAGAAAAATGAGAAAGGCAAAACCAAAGAAGCGCGTGGTCCTTCCTGACCCCGTGTTCAACGACCAAAAGGTCTCAAAGTTCGTTAACCATCTTATGTACGATGGTAAGAAGAATATTTCATACGAGATATTCTATAAAGCAATTGATATAGTAAAGCAAAAGATGTCATCTGAGGAAAAGTCTGCCTTAGATATATGGAAGACGGCCTTAGACAACATTACACCGCAAGTTGAGGTTAAATCTCGCCGTATTGGAGGTGCAACCTTCCAAGTTCCTACCGAAATACGCCCAGAGCGTAAAGAGAGTATTTCGATGAAGAATATGATAAATTTCGCTCGTAAGCGTGGTGGTAAGACTATGGCAGATAAACTAGCGGCAGAAATAATGGACGCATATAACAGTCAAGGTGGTGCCTTTAAACGTAAGGAGGATATGCACCGTATGGCTGAGGCAAACCGTGCGTTCGCACACTTTAGATTCTAAAGCGTAAGGTAAATTAAGGATAAAAAGATTGTTATGGCAAACCAAGATCTACGTCTGACGCGCAATATCGGCATTATGGCACACATTGATGCTGGTAAGACAACTACCTCAGAACGTATCCTCTATTATACTGGAAAGACCCACAAAATCGGTGAGGTCCATGATGGCGCAGCGATGATGGATTGGATGGCTCAAGAGCAAGAACGAGGCATCACCATTACTTCTGCGGCTACGACATGTTATTGGCACTATGACAACAAACAGTTTAAGCTTAATCTCATAGATACTCCGGGGCATGTGGACTTTACTGCTGAAGTGGAGCGCTCACTTCGTGTTCTTGATGGAGCTGTAGCTACTTATTGTGCAGTTGGTGGTGTACAACCACAATCAGAGACTGTATGGCGTCAAGCCGATAAGTATAATGTTCCACGCCTAGGATATGTGAACAAGATGGACCGCTCAGGTGCAGACTATTATGACGTACTACGTCAGATGAGGGATGTCCTTGGTGCTAATCCAGTTAATTTGGTTGTTCCTATTGGAGCAGAGGAAAATTTCAAGGGTTTAGTAGACCTAATAAGGATGAAGGCTATTTATTGGCATGATGAAACTTTAGGTGCTGACTTTGAAATAGCTGATATTCCTTCTGACCTTAAAGAAGAGGCAGAAGAGTGGCGAGCTAAACTTTTAGAAAGTGCTGCAGAGCTTGATGATAGCCTAATGGAGAAGTATTTTGATAATCCTGATGCTATAACTCAGGAGGAAATCATTTCTGCTATTAGGAAAGGAACTCTTCAGATGAAGTGTACACCGATGCTTTGTGGCTCTTCATTTAAGAATAAGGGAGTACAAACATTGCTTGATTATGTTTGTGCATTTTTACCCTCACCAGTGGATACGCCAAATATTGTTGGCACAAATCCTTCAACCCAGGACGAAGAAGATCGTAAACCATCTGTAGATGCACCGACTTCTGCTCTAGCATTTAAGATTGCAACAGATCCTTATGTGGGACGTCTTGTATTCTTTAGAGTATATTCAGGTAAGGTAGAATCTGGCTCTTACATCTATAATACTCGTACTGGTAGAAAAGATAGAGTAAGCCGCTTATTCCAAATGAACTCGAACAAGCAAGTTCCAATGGAATGTATCGAAGCAGGTGATATAGGTGCGGGAGTTGGTTTTAAAGATATACGCACGGGTGATACACTTTGTGACGAGGCACATCCTATTGTGCTAGAGTCTATGACATTCCCTGACCCAGTAATTGGAATTGCAGTTGAGCCTAAGAGCCAAGCAGATATCGATAAGTTAGGTATTGGCCTTGCTAAGTTGGCCGAAGAGGATCCAACCTTTACCGTACATACGGACGAGCAAAGTGGTCAAACTGTGATTTCCGGTATGGGTGAGTTGCACTTGGATATTATCATTGATCGCCTAAAACGAGAATTTAAAGTTGAATGCAATCAAGGTAAGCCCCAAGTTAATTATAAAGAAGCAATTACTAAGACCGTTAACCTACGTGAGCTTTACAAAAAGCAAAGTGGTGGTAGAGGTAAGTTTGCCGATATCATTGTAAACATTGGTCCGGTAGACGATGACTTTAAGCAGGGCGGTCTTCAGTTCGTTAATGAAGTAAAAGGTGGTAATATTCCAAAGGAATTTATTCCATCTGTTGAAAAGGGCTTTGAAAATGCCATGAAAACAGGTGTACTTGGTGGCTTTCCAATGAATAGCATGAAAGTTACCTTAGTAGATGGCTCATATCATCCAGTGGATTCAGATCAGTTGTCCTTTGAGATAGCTGCAATGAATGCCTACCGTAGTGCCTGTCAAAAGGCTGGTCCTGTGCTCTTAGAGCCTATAATGAAACTCGAGGTGGTAACCCCAGAGGATAATATGGGTGATGTCATCGGAGATTTAAATAAGCGTCGTGGTCAAGTTGAAGGTATGGATGAGGCTCGAAGCGGTGGCGCTAGAATTATTAGAGCTAAGGTTCCACTAGCTGAAATGTTCGGCTATGTTACAACACTTAGAACAATAACCTCTGGGCGTGCCACAAGTTCAATGGAATACGATCATCACGCACCACTTACTAGTTCACAAGCCAAGCAGGTTTTAGAAGAAATGGGTGGAAGAGTAGATTTAGTATAAAAGAAAGAATAATCGGGGAACGAGGAGTCTTGTTAGCGAATGACTCTTAACTTGGCCTTATCTCTTCCCTAGAAACGAAATGTTTAATAAATAAACTATTTTTAAGAAAGATGAGTCAAAAAATTAGAATCAAGCTAAAGTCTTACGACCACAAGTTGGTTGATAAGTCGGCAGAGAAAATCGTCAAGGCTGTGAAAGCTACTGGCGCTATTGTGAGTGGTCCAATTCCATTGCCAACTCACAAACGTATCTTTACGGTAAACCGTAGTACTTTTGTGAACAAAAAGTCAAGGGAGCAGTTCCAGCTTAGTAACTATAAGCGTCTAATCGACATCTATAGCTCAACGGCTAAGACTGTGGATGCGCTTATGAAGTTAGAACTTCCTAGCGGTGTAGAAGTAGAGATAAAAGTGTAGACTTTTTTTAAAGTAAAGCAAAATAATAATTTAATTTAAATTGAAATGCCAGGATTAATAGGAAAGAAAATCGGAATGACATCCGTTTTCAGTGCCGACGGCAAAAATGTGCCGTGCACTGTTATCGAAGCAGGTCCTTGCGTTGTCACTCAGTTAAAGACCGTAGAGAAGGATGGCTATAAAGCTGTTCAATTAGGATTTGGTGAGGCTACTGAAAAGCATACCACCAAACCTATGATGGGAGTCTTTAAAAAAGCTGGGACGACACCAAAGAAACACTTGGCCGAGTTCAAATTTGATACTGACTACAATCTTGGAGATACCATTACTGTGGATATTTTTGCTGACGCGTCATTTGTGGATGTTGTTGGTACTTCCAAAGGTAAAGGTTTCCAAGGCGTAGTTAAGCGCCATGGCTTTGGTGGAGTAGGTCAGCGTACTCACGGCCAAGACGACCGCGCCCGTCACCCAGGATCAATTGGAGCTTGCTCCTTTCCTGCTAAGGTGTTTAAGGGTATGCGCATGGCTGGTCATATGGGATCAGATAGAGTAACTACGCAGAACCTTAGAGTGTTAAAAGTTATACCAGAGCATAACCTTATTTTGGTAAAAGGTAGTGTTGCTGGTTGTATTGGTTCAACTCTTTTAATTTTGAAATGATGGAACTCAGCGTATTAAATATTAAAGGTGAAGATACCGGAAGAAAGGTCACCTTAAATGAATCCGTCTTCGGAATTGAACCGAACGACCATGTGTTATACTTGGCTGTTAAGCAGTATATGGCAAATTCTCGTCAAGGTACTGCAAAGTCTAAAGAACGTAGTGAAATCGCAGGTTCCACACGTAAGCTCATACGTCAAAAAGGTAGTGGCGGTGCCCGCCGTGGTGATATAAAATCTCCACTTCTTCGTGGTGGTGGTAGAGTATTTGGACCCAAGCCAAGAGATTATAGCTTTAAACTCAACAAGAAGGTAAAACTCCTTGCTAGAAAGAGCGCTTTGTCATACAAAGCCAAGGAAAATGCTATCATTATTGTTGAAGATTTTACCTTTGATGCACCCAAAACTAAAGATTTTTTAAATTTTGCTAAAAATCTTAAAGTGGACGGGAAGAAACTTTTGCTGGCTTTGCCGGATGTTAATAAAAATGTATATTTGTCGGCTCGAAATTTAAGGCGTACCGAAGTTATGCTCGCTTCAACACTCAATTCTTATAAAGTATTGGATGCTGACGTGCTTGTTATGACTGAAAACGCCCTCGGTGTTATTGACGGCATATTGAATAAGTAATAAGGAGAAAAATTATGGGATTTATCATTAAGCCGTTGGTTTCCGAGAAAATGACTGGCATCACGGAGAAAATGCCAAATAGGTATGGTTTCATCGTGCGTCCAGAGGCCAACAAATTACAGATTAAGAAAGAGATTGAAGCACAGTACGACGTAAAGGTTGATACTGTAAATACGATGCGCTATGAGGGTAAACGCTCTAGCAGGTATACTAAGGCAGGACTGATAAAGGGAAAGAAACCCGCTTTCAAGAAGGCCATAGTAACGCTTAAAGAGGGCGAAACCATTGATTTCTATAGCGGTGTCTAATTTTCTAATATAGATAATGGCAGTACGTAAATTTAAGCCGGTCACCCCGGGACAAAGGCACAAGGTTATTGGTACATTCGAAGAAATTACTGCAAAAGTACCAGAGAAGTCTCTCGTTAGAGGTAAGCGCTCTACGGGAGGTAGAAATAATACCGGGCGAATGACTATCCGCTATCGTGGTGGTGGTCATAAGAGAAAGTATCGTTTCATCGACTTTAAACGTGATAAGGACGGAGTTCCTGCTACAGTTAAGACGATTGAGTACGATCCAAATCGTTCAGCACGTATCGCACTACTGTATTACGCTGATGGTGAGAAACGTTACATTATTGCTCCCAATGGTCTACAGGTGGGCGCTACACTAATGTCTGGAGCTGATGCAGTACCAGAAATTGGAAACGCTTTACCACTTGCTAACATTCCAGTGGGTACTGTGATTCACAACATTGAGCTTAGACCTGGTCAAGGTGCTTTGCTCGTACGTTCAGCAGGAAATTTTGCACAGTTAACATCCCGTGAGGGTCGTTATTGTGTGATTAAACTTCCTTCAGGAGAGATACGTAAAATTCTTAGTGCTTGTAAGGCAACAATAGGTAGCGTTGGTAATTCTGACCATGGTCTTGAGCGTTCTGGTAAGGCTGGTCGCTCTCGTTGGCTTGGTTGGCGTCCACGTAACCGTGGTGTTGCTATGAACCCTGTTGATCACCCAATGGGCGGTGGTGAAGGTAGACAGTCTGGAGGACATCCACGCTCTCGTAATGGATTATACGCTAAAGGTAAGAAGACTAGAGACCGCAAAAAGAACTCTAGTAAGTATATCATGGTAAGAGCTAGCAAGCGCTAGGGTTAGGAAAAAAAGTAATTTAATTTAAGTTAGATTATGAGTCGTTCATTAAAGAAAGGTCCATATATAAATGTAAAGCTCGAGAAGAAGATACTCGCTATGAATGAAAGCGGGAAAAAGAGCGTGGTTAAAACTTGGGCCAGAGCCTCGATGATTTCTCCTGACTTTGTTGGACACACCGTGGCAGTACATAACGGAAACAAGTTTATCCCTGTTTACATCACTGAAAATATGGTAGGCCATAAACTCGGTGAGTTCTCAATGACACGTCGTTTTGGTGGTCATGCAGGTAACAAGAAGAGATAAACTTTGACTAACATTTTTTGAGAAAAAAATTTTAAGATAATGGGATCAAAGAAAAGAATAGCAGCTCAAACAAGAAAAGAGGCTCGTAAAACTATGTATTTTGCTAGTCTTAAGGGTTGCCCATCCTCTCCACGTAAAATGCGTTACGTGGTGGATATGATAAGAGGAGTTGAAGTTGATCGCGCTCTTGGTATCTTGAGATTCTCTAAGAAAGCAGCTGCTTATAATGTTGAGAAACTCTTGCGTTCGGCCATAGCAAATTGGGAAACCAAAAACGAACGTCGTGCTGAGGCTGGTGAACTTTATGTCTCTAGAGTATTTGTTGATGAAGGTTCTACGCTTAAGCGTATGAGACCTGCTCCACAGGGACGTGCCTATAGAATACGTAAACGTAGTAACCACGTGACTTTATTTGTGGACTCCAAAAATAACACTGAAAAAATCGAAGCGTAATGGGACAGAAAGTTAATCCAATAAGCAACCGCTTAGGTATTATTAAAGGTTGGGAGTCCAACTGGTACGGTGGTAAAAGTTTCGGCGAGAATATCGTTGAGGATATGAAAATTAGAAAGTACCTCAATGAGCGTCTTGCTAAGGCTAGTATCTCACGTATATATATAGAGCGCACACTAAAACTTGTTACTATTACTATTTGCACAGCTCGTCCAGGAATCGTTATTGGTAAGGGCGGTCAAGATGTTGACAAGTTGAAAGAGGAGCTTAAGAAACTTTACGATAAGGAGATACAGATAAACATCTATGAGGTTAAGAAACCTGATCTTGATGCAACAATTGTTGCTAACAACATTGCACGTCAAGTTGAGGGTAAGATTGCCTATCGTCGCGCCATAAAGATGGCTATTGCTAATACTATGCGCGCAGGAGCTGAGGGTATTAAGGTTCAGATATCTGGACGTCTTAACGGAGCAGAAATGGCTCGTCAGGAAATGTATAAGGAAGGTCGTACACCTCTTCATACGTTCCGTGCAGATATTGACTATTGCCTTGCTGAAGCTCTTACTAAGGTGGGACTTTTAGGTATTAAGGTATGGATATGCCGTGGCGAAATCCTAGGTAAACCAGACCTTGTAACTAGTTTGGCTCAAGAAAAACAAACGGGACGTCCAAGTGGTAAGCCAAGGATGGGCCGTAAGAGAAACAATAACCGTTAATCTATACTCATCATGTTACAGCCAAAGAGAGTAAGATATAGAAGACCCCAAGATGGTCGTGGCCGTAAAGGTGACGCTCATAGGGGAACGCAATTGGCTTTTGGATCCTTCGGCATCAAGACGCTTGATGCCAAGTGGATTAACAGTCGCCAAATAGAGGCAGCTCGTGTAGCCGTGAATCGTTATATGCAACGTGAAGGACAAGTGTGGATACGCATATTCCCAGACAAACCAATAACC
>JAJQAI010000104.1 GCA_021203915.1 Prevotella sp.
ATGTTTTCTTTTTTTAAATCATACACCCCAATAGTGACCTTATGAGAGGTTTTTCCTGCCATTGGGTATTTTGTAGGAACCTCAGTAGCTATTTCTTTTGAGATATCAACTATTGGATAGTCTGTAACCATACTTTGATCCATGCGGTAAAAGGCTAGGAGCTCACCGCTTGGGCTCCAAAATGTTCCCTTGAAAATGCCGAATTCCTCTCTATGTACACTTTGGCCGTAAACTATATCATGGCTTCCATCAAAGGTAAGTTGTCTTTTTCTGTTTTCTTTATCTCTAACAAAAAGATTATCATTATCAACAAAAGCTACAGCTTTAGATATGGGGCAAAAATCCTCATGCGTCTCATCCTTTCTTGTTTGGCGGAAAACTATTTTACCCTCTTTAAAGTCAAGAAGCAAACGCTCATTTTTAGCTTCAACCAATACAAATGGGGATTCCTCGTAAGGGAATGAAGCATCAAGTAAACTACGAATCTTTACTGAGTCCTCAAGTCCAGCCATCAAATTAAGTTCATCTAAAGAGAACATTTTGGTCTCTTCACCCGTTATTTTGTCCACTAAAAAGCACTCTTCCACATCCACTCTTACGAGCTCGTCTCCCCACCAAGAAAGAAACCTATTCTCGGGCGTCATTCTATGATAGTTTGTGCCCCCGAAGTTTAAGTCCTCGAGCGTGAACTCTCTTGTTTGTGCGTATGTATTCATAGCAATCAAAAAGGAAAGAATAGTTAACAAAATTCCTAGCCCTAAAAGTGGGTATTTACCTTTAGTCCTTATCATGGCGATTCCTTTGCTTTAAATAAGTAGCTTTTTTCAAGGAATTTCTTGTTTGGGGCTGTCTACGGATGGGTTTTCCACCTGGTTTTTCCTCCCTTAAAAAGGATATACCTTGAAACTTAAAGGACCTTATATCGCCCGAGAGATTGGCTTGTTCTTCTTCCAAGCGTTTTTTAAAGTCGCGCTTTTGCTTAAAGCGATGCTTTTCAGCCATTTGTCGCTTTTCTTCCTCGGTTTTTAGGATACCACCCTCATAGCGAAAATCCCTTAGACGACCTTGGAAAAGTTGATACTTTCGTAGTTCGCATTCTAAAGGTCCATTGTATAGAGGTATTTTGATTGATGGTTTTAGGCCAATCTGATCAAAACACTCTTTTTTGTATCCTAGAATCCAAGCCTCGTTACCCATAAATTTATGTTTGAGGGTTTCACCAATCATACGGTATGTACCCAATAAATCTGGTGTTGATATACGTTCTCCGTAAGGTGGATTGGTAATTAGGATTGCCCTACTTTTTGGCTGAGAGAAATCTTTAAAATCCATCTTTTGAATAGTTATATCCTTAGTTATTCCTGCAGCTCGAACATTAAGAGTTGCCTTTGCGACGGCTTTAGGGTCAATATCATAGCCATAGATGTGATGAGAAAACTCTCTTTCTTGGGAGTCATCATTGTATATTTTGTCAAAGAGTTCGCTATCGAAATCGTGCCATTTCTCAAAGGCATACTCTTTGCGGAAAACTCCTGGGGCAATGTTACGAGCAATTAGTGCAGCCTCAATAAGTAATGTTCCAGAGCCACACATTGGGTCTATAAAGTCTGAGTCTGCTTTCCAGCCAGAAAGAAGAATTAGTCCAGAGGCTAGTACCTCGTTTAAAGGAGCTTCTAAAGTCTCTTGGCGATAACCTCTAAGATGTAAACTCTCACCGCTTGAGTCAAGTGATAGAGTGCATTGATAATCAGCGATGTGCATATTAAGGCGAACATCAGGATTAGTTACCGATATGTTGGGACGCTCCAAACCGTTCTCTCTAAACTGATCTACAATAGCATCTTTAACTTTATATGAAACGAACTTAGAATGTCTAAACTCCTCTGAGTATACTACTGAATCAACTACAAAACTCTCCTTTGGTGTAATAAATTTCCTCCAGTCGATTTGCTTTACTTTTTGGTAAACATCGTCGGCTGAGTTTGCCTTAAAGTGTTTAATGGGTTTTAGTATTCTTACAGCTGTACGTAGGCAGAAATTTGCCTTGTACATCATCTTTTTATCACCTGTAAAAGACACCATACGCCTGCCAATCTTAACATTGTTAGCTCCTAAAAGAGTTAACTCTTTGGCTAGTACTGGCTCTAGCCCCATAAAGGTTTTGGCTATGAGCTCAAATTCTTGTTCCATTACTTAAAAAGAATAATCTTAAATCTTTAAGGAGCTTAAAGTGTCTCTAAAATCCTCTTTAAGACTACTGTAGCTGAAATCTCACGATTGGCTGCTTCGGGGATGACAAGTGAAGAAGGCCCTTCAATTACATCATCACTGACAATAAGACCACGACGAACGGGCAAACAATGTAGGAACTTTCCATTGTTTGTTACTGCCATATGAGAAGAATCAATGGTCCAGCTTCTATCTTTATTTAATATCTTGCCGTAGTCATCTGGGTTTGTAACACCAGGACAACTCCAATTTTTAGCATACACGAAATCAGCTCCTTCTAAGGCTTTCATTTGATCGTATTCAATGGGAGAATCGCCTACAAATTTTTTATCTAGTTCATAGCCTTTGGGCTGAGTGATAACAAGGTCAAGGTCAGCCGCTCTCATCCATTGAGCAAATGAGTTAGGGACGGCCTGAGGTAGTGAGCAACAATGAGGAGCCCAAGTAAGCACAACCCTTGGACGCTTTTTTTCTGAGTGCTCTTTAATGGTTATTAAATCAGCAAAGGCTTGAAGTGGATGTACGGTGGCAGATTCCATAGCAAATACAGGGCGACCAGAGTACTTAATAAACTGGTTGAGCACTGTTTCGGCATAATCGTATTCACGATTAGAGAGTCCAGCAAAAGAACGTATACCTATTACATCACAGTAGCATCCCATAACGGGTATAGCCTCTAAAAGATGTTCGCTTTTATCTCCATCCATTATAACTCCGCGCTCTGTCTCGAGTTTCCATGCTCCAGCGTTCACATCTAAAACTATGACATTCATTCCTAGGTTCATAGCAGCTTTTTGTGTGCTTAACCTAGTACGCAGACTATTGTTAAAGAATATCATCAAAAGGGTTTTATTCTTTCCTAGATGCTGATATTTATAACGATCTTTTTTTATCTCTTGAGCCTCGGCAAGAGCGATATCTATCTCACCAATATCCTCAGCGTTTATAAATGTTCTCATATATGTGTGTATATGGTTACTTTTTATTTTTGGCGTATTTGCCCATTACCTTCAATAATCCATTTGTATGTAGTCATCTCCTCAAGTCCCATAGGTCCTCTTGGCCCTAGCTTTTGTGTGCTTATGCCAATTTCTGCACCTAAACCAAATTGTGCGCCATCGGTGAAACTAACGGGAGCGTTCCAATAAACGCAAGCTGCATCAACCATTGCCTGAAATTCTTTAGCACGTGATGCCTCTTGAGTTATAATACACTCACTATGACCAGAACCGAAACGGTCAATGTGAGAGAGAGCCTCTGAAAGAGAATCAACTGTTCTTATGGCCATAATATAATCCATAAATTCAGTGCCATAACTTTCTTTTGTTGCATGAAGAAGTAGATCCTTAGGATAATGACCCTGGAGAGCCTCAAATGCTCTTTCATCAGCATATATCTTTACATTACTATCCTTTAGTAAGGAACATAAAACGGGTAAATCCTTAAGTCTTGATGAATGGATGATAAGACAATCAAGAGCGTTGCAGACGCTAACTCTTCTAGTCTTAGCATTGTTAATGATAATTTTACCCATATTTTCGTCCCCATACTTATCAAAGAAAGTATTAACAACGCCTGCTCCCGTTTCTATTACGGGCACCTTGGAGTTGTTGCGAACAAACTCTATTAAGGACTTTCCGCCTCTAGGAATACATAAATCAACATAAGTAGTTGCTGAAAGTAATTCCTGGGTTGCCTCATGTGAAGTAGGTAGTAGCTCTACGACGCTTTCCTCAACATTATGAGATTTAAGAACTCCGTGTATTAGACGGATAATTTCCTTGTTGGTGTCTATAGCATCTTTTCCTCCCTTAAGTACCGAAGCACTACCACTCTTAAAGCATAGTGAAAATACATCAAAGCTTACATTTGGTCTAGCTTCGTATATAACTCCAATTACACCAAATGCTACGCTTACGCGTTTTAAGTGTAGACCATTTTCAAGCGTTCTTTCCATTAGTGTACGTCCCAAGGGTGATGGAAGTTGAGCCACATGTCTTATATCTTGAGCTATCGCCTCTAGGCGAGCTTCAGTAAGCTTTAGGCGATCGTAAAGTGGACTTTTTTCATCCATGCGCTCTAGATCCTTACCATTGGCTAAGAGTAAGTTTTCCTTATTCTTAATTACGGCATCGGCTAAAGACTGTAGGACTGAATTTCTCTTTTCATCCTCAATTTGTGTAAGAGACTTGCTTGCGGCTTTAACTCTTTGAAGAATATCTATAACTTCTTTCATGATTCAATATATAAGTAATCGTAGTGAACTAGTGGACGCATACCATGCTGTCCCATATTTTGACGTGCTTCTTTACTTCCATAAGAAGTTCTACCAAGGGCTATCTTAATGCCTTCGGGGCTCATAATATTTATTATATCACCTTTATCAAAATCGCCCTCCACTTGAGTTATACCTACGGGTAGTAAGCTCGCCGGTTTTTCACTAAGTAATGCTTCTGTTGCCTTTTGATTAATATGAACAGCGCCCGAAGCGAAGCTTCCACTATGGGCAATCCATTTTTTGATGTTAGAGGCTGGCAAAGAAGATGGAGCAAACTCTGTATGTGGGGTTTCCTTTGGGTTAAGGATAAGATCTTTTAAGATATCTTTCCTATTACCATTTGCTATAAATACCCTTATTCCCTCTTCTGCGGCCTTGCGTGCTACATAGCATTTTGTTGTCATTCCACCTCGACCAAAAGAACTCTTATTTTGACTAATGTATTGACTTATGTCGGTTTCTTGATTTACAAGTTTTACTAGAGTTTTTGTCTTTTCGTCTTCTATGTTTTTGTATATGCCATCCACATCGCTTAATATAACGAGCATATCAGCATCCATCATTGAAGCAATAAGGCCAGAAAGTTCATCGTTATCTGTGAACATTAGTTCAGTAAGACTTACTGTGTCATTTTCGTTTACAATTGGAATCGCACCATTTTCAAGTATCACCCTCATACAGGTATGTTGATTGAGATATTTTTTTCTCGATGCAAAATTCTCTTTCATTGTAAGTACCTGTGCGACAGGTATGTTATATTCACGGAAAAAATCGTAGTAAAGATTAATAAGTTTTGCTTGTCCAAGTGCAGAATATAGTTGTCGTTGTTCCACGCTGTCTAGCTTTTTTTCTACTAAAAGTTCTGCTCTCCCGCAGGTAACAGCTCCGCTTGAAACAAGTATAACCTCATAGCCATTATTATGTAGCCAAGAAAGTTGGTCAACAATTGCTGACATACGAGTTACGTCCAATTTTCCATCATCTCTGGTAAGAACGTTACTACCTACTTTAACTACGATTCTTTTTGCCATCTCATGAAGCTTATTTAATTCCTGCTTTTAGGCCTTTGATTACAGCGCTAGTAAATCCGGAGTGCTCCATTTGGTTGAGTCCACGGATGGTCATACCTCCAGGGGTACACACCTTATCTATCATTGCCTCTGGGTGCAATCCACTCTTTCTTATTAGATTAACTGCACCTTGAACTGTCTGAAGGACCGCTTTTCGAGCTTCCTGCTCTTTAAACCCGAGTTCTATGCCGCCTTGAATAGATGCTCTAATATATCGAGCTGCATAAGCAATACCGCAGGAGGCTAGTGTTGTAGCTGCAGGTAAGAGTTTTTCTTCTATTCTTATAGCACTTCCTGTTTGAGAGAAAAGATGCAATACTTCATCTATGGTTTCTTTTTTTGCATTAACTGGAACAACAAATGTTGTAGATTCTTTTATGGCCATTGCTATATTTGGAATAACAAGGAAAATTTCTGGAAGCTTACCATCTCCCCTTTCAAGCCATGATATTAAATCCTTAGATGATACCCCAGCACAGATTGATATAAGCGTTTGCTTGCTATAGTCAAGCTCAGATTTAATTTGACTAACGATTTTTTCTGTTAGCCATGGTTTTACAGCTAGAACAACTACGTCAGATGACTTAACTGCCTCGATATTATCCTTTGTAGCGTTAACACCCGAATCTTTAAGGGCAGAAAGTGCCTCATCATTAGGATCAGATACTGTTATATCGCTTGGTTGTAAACTCTTTGAAAGAGCAAGGCCTCTAGCCATTGCTCCACCCATTGCACCAGCACCAATAATTGAAATTTTCATCTTGCGAAAAAGTTTTTTATCCTTTTAAATTTATGAAGCTTTCCTTTTAAGGAAGCCTTTTAATTAAGTGCAAAAGTAATAATAATTTGGTTTATAACTACCTCGTGTCTTTTTAAAAACGCTTCTTTTCTTATTTGGGATTAGATTTATTTTATTCAAAAACACAAGGTAACGTAAGTAATTGGTACATTAATGTTTGAGCCATCCTTTGGTGACCTAAATTGTTAGGATGTAGTAGGTCGTTCTCATTGTTGAAATAGATTAAGTGTTCTCCATGAAGAGGAAACAGCCCACATAGGGATCCTAAATCAATCACGGGTACAGCCCATACCTCTGCGGCCTCTTTTACAGCTTTAACATACTCAGAAAGATATTCTCCACATCTATTTTGATAGCTTTCCTTTGGTTGCCAATTTGTATCATTGGCAAAGAAGTTTGAGCGATGAATAGGGGTAAGAAGAACGATTTGCTTTGTTGGAAACATCCTTTTTAAAGTATCTAGAGCAATGTTTATCCTTCCTCGATAAGTACTGTCTGTCATTACGGGGTGACGCATCCCACGCTTAACCATATGTTTTGGCTCTGAAACAGCCACCATAACTTCTTCGCTAGATTCATAGAACCACTCTCCAAGTGGAACACCTTTGTTATAGTCGTTAGTTCCTATAAATATTATTATGGCATCGACATCATCACCATGTTCACTTTTAAGAAGTCCTGCTTGTCGGGGTATATCGGTCCATTGCCTACCACTAACACCATAAACTAGTGGCTCAATCGAGAGCCAATCTTCAAGATAGGACCAGTATTTCTTACTTGCTGCTGTTTGATTTGGGTCAGTAATAGAGTCCCCTAAGTAAGCAACTTTCTTTCCCCTCCACGGATGCGTAATTAGCCCTTGAGAGGCTATTGGCAAAGCAATAAG
>JAJQAI010000237.1 GCA_021203915.1 Prevotella sp.
GATAATGAGTGTTTATGTAACATGTTTGTAATATTGTGGTGCCTTTCAAGCTATAACCATTTGAATCAGGCAATACATTAAAAAAACATCCTAGAAAGGATATTCCTTTTAGGATGTTTTTGGGGCGATTATTAAACCCTTAGAGGGATTTTTTATTTAAAAGAAAAGTCGGGTTAAAATGTTTCACTACCCAGAGGATCAAATGTTCCGTCTGCTCCACCATTATTATAGTCTTCCCAACCTATTGTTTGTGGTAACTTCGTATTGTTGCTTTGCGCACTACGTCCAAAACCTAGGAAGTAGTAACGTGGTAGGAATTCCATATATAGTGGAATTTGATTAGAGTCGTAAGAGTCTCCTTTCTTTTCTTTACGTACTAAATTCTCTGAGTACCAATTTTTAAGAGTTTCAGCTTGTTCGGTTAGGTCCTGACGAAGGTCAATTGCCGAACAACGCTCTCCACCACCTAAAAGTAGTGGGTCACTATCATAAGTTGTTCCACCTAGTCCATACTTATCAGCTACGCGGAATTCCATGTTTTCACGGCGTTGACCATTAAGTTGTTTGAAACCAAGGTAAGTACAGGTGTTGCCACCCCAACCAGAAAGTGTCCAAGTAGATGGAGCATTGTCAACTTTTCCAGTACCACCATCAAATAGCATCCAACGTCTTAAATCCTCAAAACGTTTTCCTTCATATGCTAATTCTATTTGACGCTCATAAAGAATAGCTGCCATGCAAGCTGCTTGATTACCTGACAAATCTGATTGTAGTCCATAGTTATTTTCTCCGGTATATCCAGCGCGTGCTCTTATTTGTTGTAAAAGGCTTACAGCCTCATCCATATGTCCTGCTCCGCATGCAACCTCAGCTAGATTAAGTAGTACTTCAGCGTAACGAAGCTCTATGTAAGGCTGAGCTGAATATATAAATCCACTTGTATTTGTAGCAGCACTATAGTTGTACATAGGACTTTGATTGACATCATAGTCATCTGAACGTTTACGAACAAATATTCCTTTAACATTGCTAAGTAGGTTGTCTGCTCCGTAGTTGTTGCTACTTTCTACGTTCTGCTGATCTTCCTCTGAGGTGTACCATACGTAGTTCCAAAGTTCGTAATTTGCGCCATAGTCGTATGATGGGTTGTTTTGGTCAGCATCTAAAAGAGTACTATTACCATTATATGCCCAACGAACGCCAGGGAATCCAAATGTGCGATAGAATCTTGGATCACGATTCATGAAAGGATAGTTCTTGTCATACTCAATAGAGGAAGCCTCAAGTGTAGTATATGTGTCAGTTGAGCTAGGTCTTTTACCGTCAGCCATTGGGAACATATCAACTAACATTGCAGAAGCATTCTTTCCGGTTCCTGTTGTATTCTTTGGACGTATATAACGTTCCCAATTGCTATTCTTTTGTCCATCGCCAGACTGAACAGTGTTATATAGAACTACGAATACAGCCTCAGGATTTATTCCTGACTGGTTAAATTGAAGTGCAAAGTCGGATCCGTTTACATTGTTTGAAGTAGAGAATAGCCCATATCCACATGCTTGGATAGAGTCAAGCTCTGCCTTCATTGTGTTATAAGCGTTAGTCCAACGAGTTTGGTCATTAGAGCGGTTAAATAGTGGACTTGCCCACAAAAGTAGTACACGACCTTTTAAAGCAAGGGCGGTACCAGTGGTTACATATCCCCATTTACTGCTTGACCATCCTCCATTCATTGTGCTTGCAGCTAGCATCTTGGCTGACTTATCAAGGTCTTCACAAATAAACTCAATGCAATCCTTTGCTGGAGAACGTGGAGTGTAGGTTTCTTCAACTGGTTCTTGAACTTCAGTTATAATAGGAACACCACCATAATATCTTACTAGATTATAATAGCACCATGCTCTAAAGAAATAGACTTGTCCAAGAAGTTCGTCTTTTTCACTATCCGATAAAGAACCTTTCTCAATACCTTCAATAACATCATTGATATTACGAATTCTTCCCCAAGCATTAGCCTGAATATTATTTGGTGTTCCAAAGAAATAATCAGGTACGCTTGTGCCACTTATTATATTAAGTGGACTTTGTGGGTCAACAAATGCACCGAAGCCACTATATTCCTCAGTGGACTTTGATTGATCATCATCACTTCCTGTTGAGGGATATTGCCATGTAGGGTCACTATCTACGGTTGGTAGACACCAACTATAAATATCATATACTCTACGCTCAGCGCCAGTATAGTCATCGTAGATTTCCTCATTTACGTTATCATAGTTTTTCTTGTTCTCAAGAAATTCGTCACTACAAGCAAAGAAGGTGGTAGCGGTGATAAGACCCAAGCTAAATAGATATATTATATTTGCTTTCATATTGGATTTCCTTTTAGGTTAGAATGTCAAGTTTAGTCCAAAGGTGAACTTGCGCAAAGTTGGATATGACCCATAATCACACATAGGATCTATGAAGTTGTCTGGATATGGGTTGTAGAAACTTAGTAGGTTTTGTCCCGTTACGTTAAAACGAGCGCTTTGTATACCAATCTTCTTGGTTATTTTAGAAGGAATAGTATATGCTAGCGTAAGACGTGATAACTTTATTCTTGTACCACTTACCCTCCAAAATGATGAGGTAACAGAGTTTACACTTTGGTAAGCTAAGTTAGGCAAGCTTCCATTGCGGTTTTCAGCAACTACTAGATTTCCAGAAGCGTCATATACGTCTTGATAAGAATACATATTATCAACATTCCAGAAGGAAGGCATGTTGGTATATTCAAGGTCATCAACTCCACTGCCAGATTTTAGAGCAGAAGTATTTATAAAACTATATCCTCCCCAGGAAGCGTTTAGTTGAGCTGTCAGTGATATACCTTTCCATTCTGCACTTAGATTAAGTGTAAATCCATAAGGATTGTTGCGGTTTGAAAGACATACTTGGTCTAAGTCCTTATCTACAACTCCATCAGGTGCTGCATATGTTCCATCTGCTTGTTGTGGACCACGTATATCCTTATATATAAGCATACCAGGACGAACCTCATCTTTACTCAAGCCCATATAAGATGTGATATTATATTTATCAAAATACTCTTCAATATCTTGGAAACTGCGGAACATACCAATGCATTGCATACCCCAGGTACCAATATCGGTACGATGACCATATGTTATCTGCCTATAAAGATTGTCTGTTACCCAGTCCATATTAAGAACCTTATTATCCATAATAGATGAGTTAATACCGACTTTATATTTAAAGTCCTTACCAATCTTATCGTGCCATGTTATGCCGAACTCATAACCCCAACTATCCATTTCTCCTAAGTTAACAGCTGCTGACTGTGTACCTACAGTTGCCTGTATTGCTTGGCTAATGTTCATAAGCATTTCACGGTTCCATTCACGATACATATCAATGTTTAAAGCTAGACGGCTATCAAAGAGATTGATGTCAAAACCTAAGTTAGCTTTATAAACCTTATCCCAATGAACATCCTTATTTACAGCAGAGTTGTTCTTGTTGATAGTAATACGGTTTTCGCTTTCGTTACTTGTTCCTGTACCGAATACTGGTCCTCTATCTGAATCTTGTGCGTAAACCTGCATCCATTGCCATGCTGCGGTATTGTCTCGACCGGTGATACCAACCGAAGCGCGTATCTTAAGGAAATCAATCCAAGGAACAGCCTTCTTAAACCAATCTTCCTCTGAAATTACCCAACCAGCACTTAGGGAAGGGAATACACCCCAATAGTTATTTGGAGCAAATTTTGTAGAGGCATCAGAACGCAAGAGGAACTCAGCTAAGTATTTGTTAGCGTAAGCGTAATTTAGACGTCCGATGTATGAAAGAGTTCCTGATTCTGCACGGGTGAAGGTTACAACTTTTGTGTTACCCTCGGCAGAGTTACTCTGTCCTGTTGTGAATGGATAAGGATCTGAAACACTTCCATAGAGGTACTCGCTTTCGGTCTCTGATTTCTCAATTGAGAAAAGTGCTCCAACGTGGTTAAGACCGAAGTCACGATTATAGGAAACATTAAAGTTTATCTGATAATTATCAGTACGAGTCATCGAACGATTAAGCATTGCTGGGTCACCATTTGCTACTGTGCTAGCAAGCAAATTGCTTTCCGAAATATATGGAGAATAGTCCTCGCCAGCAACGGGAGTGTAAAGGTGATTACCACTTCCAGGACGTGTTATCATGCGATATATTTCGTATTCAGAGCCATACTGATTTGTCTTGTCAGTATTTATACTCTTTGAATATGAAAAGCGTACTGTAAGTCCTTTTAAAGGCTTTATCCATCCAAAATCATAGTCGATACTTCCGTTTATGGTGGTGTTTGATGTCATTGTACGACTATAGTCACCATTATTGTTTAGTACCGAATAGGAATATAGCTGGTCATTGTCAATAAGTGAGTTACTAATACCATAAGCAGAAATAGGCTTGCCATCAATATATTCAGGTATATAGCGTGGACGGGTTAGTAGGATGTTATAGTCCTTCTCGTTAGATGTTCCACCTATTTTAATATAAGCAGTGTTCTTCTTACCATAGTCTCCAGATACACTAAGACTTGCACCTAACCATTGGCTTACCTTAACATCAACGCCTGCACGATAGTTCCAGCGATTATAGTCAAGTTTGCCAAGATTTCCGTCTTGATCATAGAGTGACACGCTAGCAAAGTAATTTGCCCTATCGGAAGCTCCACTTAAGTTTACATTGTGCTTCATTGTAAAGCTCGTCTTCCAATACTTATCTAGCAAATCATAGTTAAGGGCTTTCATTGCCTCTAACTCATCAGCCTGATAAAGGTCAGTCTTATTGTTTAGAGTTGTACTTGTTGGGTCAGCTGCAGCTACAGCATTATAAAGACGACCATATTCATATGCATTTAGCATCTTTGGACGTGAAACCTCATCGGTAAAACCGACAGTTCCGCTATAGGAAATACGTGGTGCTCCAACTTTACCTTTTTTCGTTGTTACAAGGATTACACCATTAGCGGCGCGAGCACCATAAACTGCTGCAGAAGCGTCCTTTAAAACGGATATACTCTCTACTTCAGCCGGGTCAAGATTATTAAAAGCTTCAGCACCGAGGTTCTGAGTTACGTTTCCAACCTTGACATCATTAGGATAGATGTATCCATCAATAACGAATAGAGGTTGCTGAGCTGTACTTCCAACATCTCCCAAAGAATTTGTATCACGGATGTAGATTGTTGCATTGTCACCAGGACGTGATTCACCTCCACTTACGCTAAGTCCATTTACTAATCCACTTAGTGTACTAGCAAGTCCGCCATTGGCTAAGTCTTGGATTTCATCCATAGGTACCGTGGCAACTGAACCTGTTAAGTGAGCTTTCTTTTGTGATCCGTAACCCACAACAACAACTTCTTCAAGGTTTTGTGAGTCCTCTTTGAGTTGTATTTTCCCTCCAGGAGTAACAGTTTGTGGAAGATATCCGATATAGGATATTGTTACCTTAGTCCCTTTTGGAACGGAGATGGTATAATTTCCATCAAGATCAGTTATCACGCCTGAGTCATTTTTCCCCTCAGGGCGAACAGATGCGCCAATAACGGGATCACCATTTTCATCCACCACAGTTCCTGTTATTGGTTCCGTTTGAGCTAGCAGTGGCATGGTCAACATTGCCATGAAACCGATCAATAAACTGGTTATGAATTTCCTTTTCATGATGTTAAGTTTCTTGTTATCAAAATTAAATTTCTGGTAACCAACGTGGGTCTCCCGTTCTTAGTGATATTTGAGTAGCACCGCTTACTGTAAAGTCACCGTTTTGTGGGTCTTTAAAACCTGGGTCTTCTTCTATAGCAGTACCACTCATATCGTAGTTGTCTACGCTTCCATTGGTACTTTCAAATTCACCCTCAAACATGTAAGTATTGTTTCTAAAGGTAGCATCAGAACTATTGATGCTTCCTCCAACGAAGCGGCGGCATATTTGCTTATTTCCACAGTCTACGAAGATACAGTTTGTCATTACCCATGTGGATGTGGACTGTCCGTTGAATCCACTATAATTACCCATTTGTCCTTCGTGAGCAATATTATAGAATGTGCTATTTTCGTAATTTACGTAGTTTCTATTGTATCCAGCACGTGAACAACGACCTGAGTTGTTGTATTGTACAAAATAAGTAGAACTTACGTCAGAAGAGTTCCAAATAGTGGAATTTTGTATAGTGAGTTCATTAATGAAACCTCCCTTAAAGTAGAATGAGATATTATTGCTTGCCTCAGAACTATTCTCTCTACGGATTATAGTATTCTTAACAAGCATTGTTTCAAGACAGTAAGCAACATTGTTATCATAAATAAAGTTACCTTTTACTCCATCTATATTACAGCCATTAACTACAATTGACTTCTGTATATTATAATATGAACCTTCTCCTGTTGCAGCATAAAGACTTTCATCAGGAGTAGGGCTGAGTTCTATTACACCTTCTTTTGATTGCGAGCAATCAATATCAATGTATTTTAGCGTAAGTGCTGTCTGAGTCATTATGGAAACTGAATTTGCTGTATAGGTTATCTTTGCGTGGTCAGTTTGGCTTGTTGTGCGTAGTGTAACCTGCTTCAAGCCAAAATCAATGTCACTAGAAAGAGTATAACTTCCGCCAGGTACAAGGTCGTAGCAAAGATCATTTTCTATAGCTTCGTCAGGTACAGGATTTTGTGCAAACCAAGTGGCTAAATCACTTCCATCCGGAATGGTTGCATAAGTCTCAGTAAAACTATTAAACTCAATTTCGGTAGCAGTTTCTGCTTCCTTATTATTGAGTTCAGCGTTACCTGCCGTACGGATTATAAACTGATAGCTAGTGTCTTCTTCTCTTGTAACAGCAAGAGAACAACCATCAACAAGCGTGTTGTCGATATCATCAACAGCTACCGGAGCGCTTGGGTCAGATACATCATACACCGAGCAGATATAACCACCAGCGCCGTAAATGACTTTCCAGGTAATTATGGTTTTAGAGTTATCCGTTGAAGCCGCAATACTGATATCGGCGGCAGAGGGAGACGATAGTGTAGTATTTCTTACACTACCACTAAAGGTCTCGTCGTCAAAACCATCCTGGGCACAGGATGAAAATAGGAGTATTACGCCCATGACCAATAACGGCAAGGCGTACTTTTTCCTCCATGGTATCAGATGTAATTTCATAGATTAATAACTTATGTTTATACTTAAAATATTTATTT
>JAJQAI010000312.1 GCA_021203915.1 Prevotella sp.
GTATGATTGGAGACCCTTCGGGAAAGAGTGCCGAGCGCAACCTTCTTGATGAAAAAACATTACGTCATAATCAAGAATGCATAAAGGCTCAACTATCTAAATTCCTTGACTTTGAAAGCGATGCTCCTAATCGTGCAGAACTGGTTAATAACTACGACTGGATGAAAGATATGACTTTTTTGGATTTTGCTCGAGAGATAGGAAAGCACATCACCGTTAACTACATGATGGCAAAGGATAGTGTACAGCAACGTCTTAATGGTGAAGCTAGAGATGGACTTTCATTTACAGAGTTCACATACCAATTACTTCAAGGATACGATTTCCTACACTTATATAGAACAAAGGGGTGTAAACTCCAAATGGGCGGAAATGATCAATGGGGAAATATGACAACGGGTACAGAACTAATACGCCGTATCCTTGGTAGTCAAAGCGAGGCATATGCCCTTACCTGCCCATTAATAACAAAAGCCGATGGTAAGAAGTTTGGCAAAACCGAAAGCGGTAATATTTGGCTTGATCCAAAAAGAACATCTCCATATAAGTTTTACCAATTCTGGCTCAATGTTAGCGATGATGATGCAGAACGCTATATAAAGATATTCACAAGCTTGGATAAGGAAACTATCCAATCTTTAACAAGGGAACATCTTGAAGATCCAGGGCGTCGCGTTCTGCAAAGAAAACTAGCTGAGCAAGTGACTATAATGGTACATTCTCAAGAAGATTATGACCTAGCCGTTGAAGCCTCTAACATACTCTTTGGAAAGTCCACAGGAGAAAGCCTGCTAAAACTTGATGAGCAAACACTTCTTGATATTTTTGAGGGCGTACCTCGGTTTTGTGTATCTAAAGACCAACTTAATCAAGTAGCCCTTGACCTTCTAACACTTTCTGCACCTATATTTGCTAGTAAAGGTGAGATGAGAAAACTTGTTCAAGGTGGAGGTGTATCCATAAATAAAGAAAAACTTCAAGCATTTGATAAAATCATAACCGTTGAGGATTTTATAAAGGGAAAATACCTTCTAGTACAAAAAGGGAAGAAGAACTATTTCCTTATCACTTTAGAGTGAAAATGCCTCCAATTACACCTCTTAGGCGACCAAATATTTAAAAGGAAGGAAAAATTTGGTCGTGATTTAAAAATGCACTAACTTTGCAATCGCTATTGTCCTATGGTGTAATGGTAGCACTACAGTTTTTGGTTCTGTCAGTGGTGGTTCAAGTCCGCCTGGGACAACTTTAAGAAAATGCGCAAGTTCTTGGAAATCAAGTCTTTTGCGCATTTTCTTTTTTTATTTTCCGCGGAAAAGTGGGAAAAAGTGCAAGAATCTCGCATTTTTTCGTTAAGTTTGCATTTGGAACGTTTTTCTTGTCCTAAGACATAAAGTTATCCTAACTACATACCATGAAAACAAATTTCCAGATTCGCTATGCTGCGCATCCAAAGGATGCTAAAAATTACGATACTGAGCGTATTCGTGAGGATTTTTTGATAGAGAAAATCTTCTTACCCGATGAAGTTAACATGGTATATTCTATGTATGATAGAATGATTGTTGGTGGGGCTATGCCCGTAAGGGAAGAACTTGTTTTAGAGGCTATTGATCCACTAAAAGCTCCACATTTTACCACTCGGCGTGAGATTGGTATTTTTCATGTGGGAGGAGAAGAAGGTATGGTTAAAGTTGGAGAAGAAACCTTTACTCTAGGCTATAAAGAGGCTCTATATGTTGGACGAGGAGAACGTGATGTTATCTTTTCAAGCAAAGATAGCTCAAATCCTGCCAAATTTTATTTTAATAGTGTTACAGCACATAGAGAGTACCCCCCAAAGAAAATCACCAAAAAGGATGCTATCATTGCTCATATGGGTTCTCTTGAAATGAGTAATGAACGTGACATAAATAAGATGATTGTATCGCAAGTTCTTCCTACTTGCCAACTCCAAATGGGAATGACTGAACTTTTCACGGGAAGTGTATGGAACACTATGCCTGCACATGTTCATAGCCGTAGAATGGAGGCTTATTTCTATTTTGATTTACCCGAGGATCAAGCCATTTGCCATTTTATGGGAGAAATTAAAGAAACGCGCCACATTTGGATGAGAAATAATCAAGCTGTACTTTCTCCTGAGTGGAGCATTCATAGTGCAGCAGCAACACACAATTACACCTTTATATGGGGTATGGGTGGTGAAAATCAAGACTACTCAGATCAAGATTTTTCAGAAATTATAGATTTAAAGTAACATTAACTTAAAAAAATTCTAATATATGGATACATTTTCAAGTAAATTTTCCCTTGAGGGAAAGGTTGCTCTTATAACTGGAGCAGCCTATGGAATAGGTTTTGCCATTGCAGAGGCCTATGCAAAGGCTGGTGCTAAAATTGCATTTAACTGCCGTGGACAACACCACATGGATCAAGCTATTGCTGATTATAAAGCTAAAGGAATTGACGCTAAGGGTTATATTTGCGATGTTACTAAAGAAGATGAGGTTAAGAAGATGGTTAGTGATATCGAAAAGGACCTAGGTGTAATTGATATTCTTGTTAACAACGCTGGTATTATCAAGCGCATCCCAATGATAGAAATGACCGCAGAGGAGTTCCGTCAAGTAGTAGACATTGATTTAAATGCTCCATTCATAGTTTCAAAGGCAGTTATTCCTGGAATGATAAAGAAAGGTCATGGTAAAATTATCAATATCTGCTCTATGATGAGTGAACTAGGTAGGGAAACAGTATCTGCATATGCTGCTGCTAAAGGTGGACTAAAGATGTTAACACGTAACATCTGCTCTGAGTATGGAGAGCACAACATACAATGCAATGGTATAGGACCGGGTTACATTGCAACCCCACAGACTGCACCACTTCGTGAGCTTCAACCAGACGGCAGTCGTCATCCTTTCGATAGCTTTATACTTGCTAAAACTCCAGCTAACCGTTGGGGAACACCAGAAGATTTAATGGGACCTGCCGTATTCCTTGCTTCTGAGGCATCAGACTTTGTTAATGGTCACGTTCTATATGTAGATGGCGGTATTCTAGCATATATTGGCAAACAGCCATAAGTCGCTTACTTTTATCCCTTATGTTCCAAATCTAATAACCGAATATTTAAATAATTGGGATTTGGACATAAGGGAAATTTATGTCCTTTTCGTTCGCATAATCGGATTCTAAGCAGTATCTTTGCGCTTGCTTAAATATATTTTTAGCATATCATCCAATATCAAGGTTGCTATGGAACAGATATTACTTATTTACAATACACTTTCACGTAGAAAAGAACGTTTTGAGCCTATTAATCCACCAAATGTAGGAATGTATGTATGTGGACCTACTGTTTACGGAGATCCTCATTTGGGTCATGCACGTCCTGCAATTACATTTGATGTTGTATTTAGATACCTTCGTCATCTTGGATATAAGGTGCGTTATGTTAGAAACATTACTGACGTAGGGCATTTAGAGCAAGATAGAGATGAGGGTGATGATAAAATTGCAAAAAAGGCACGCTTAGAGCAATTAGAGCCCATGGAAGTAGCACAGTACTATACCAATAGGTATCATGAGGCTATGGAAAAGCTCAACGTCTTACCACCTAGCATTGAACCGCATGCAACAGGTCACATTATAGAACAACAACAACTGGTAAAACAAATTTTAGATCGTGGCTTTGCATACGAAAGTTGTGGAAGCATATATTTTGACACTGCTAAATATGATAAAGAGTATCATTACGGAATTCTCTCAGGCAGAAACCTTAATGATGTAAAGGATGCAAGTAGGCAATTAGAAGGTGTCTCAGAAAAACATGCTCAAGCAGACTTTGCTCTATGGAAGAAAGCACAACCTGAACATATAATGCGTTGGCCAAGTCCATGGAGTGATGGTTTCCCTGGTTGGCATTGTGAATGTACAGCAATGGGAAGAAAATATCTTGGCTCTCACTTTGATATTCATGGCGGTGGAATGGATTTAATTTTCCCACATCATGAGTGCGAAATAGCACAAGCAGTAGCCTCACAAGGAGATCAAATGGTTAAATACTGGATGCACAACAACATGATAACCATTGATGGACAAAAGATGGGTAAATCACTTGGAAATTTCATAACACTTGAGGAATTCTTTACCGGTAGCCACAAATTACTCCGTCAAGCGTACTCCCCAATGACTATACGTTTCTTTATTCTTTCGGCACATTATCGTGGAACAGTTGACTTTTCAGATGAGGCTCTTGAAGCTAGTCAAAAAGGACTTTCTCGCCTTATGAATGGAATTTCGGATTTAACTCGCATACAAGCAGAAAAAGAAAGTGATCCCTCAACAAAGGCTTTTGTTTCTTCCCTCCGACAAAAATGCTACGATGCAATGAATGATGATATTCAAACGCAAATTGTAATTGGAAATCTTTTCGAGGCTTCTCGCCTAATAAATACAATAATAGACCATAAAGCTTCTATTTCAAAAGAAGACCTTGAGGAACTTTCTTTAGTTATGCATCTTTTTGCTTTTGATATTCTTGGTCTAAAGCCAAGCAATAGTAGCAATAGTGGTCTTCGTGAAGAAGCATTTGGAAAAGTAGTTGACATGGTTCTTTTGCTTCGTGATAAAGCAAAAAAAGAGAAAGATTGGGCAACAAGCGATAAGATTCGCGATGCACTTAGTCAAGCAGGCTTTGAGGTTAAAGACACAAAAGACGGTTTTGTTTGGAAACTCAATAAATAAGTTTTTTTTGCTGGGGGAGGGGCTTCCCCTAGCAAAAAAGTTCTCTATCTATTCTTACGCTTAACTAAAGAAAAGTTTAGTTGCCTTCTTTGTAAATCAGCACTTTCAACCTTTATTTTTACAGCGTCACCTAGACTATATTTATGATTAGAGTGGCGTCCAACTAGACAGTAATTGCGTTCATCAAAGTCATAGTAATCATCGAATAATTCATCGAATCTTACAAGACCTTCGCAATGATTCTCGTCAATTTCGCAATAGATCCCATAAGAGGTTATTCCACTAATATGGGCAGGAAACTTCTCCCCAATTTTATCCCCCATAAATTCCACCATCTTATACTTTATGGAGTCTCGTTCAGCATTTTGAGCAATTTGTTCCATGTCGCTTGAATGTTCACATTGCTCCTCGTAATATTGCTTAGAAGCACTTCTACCGCCTTGCTCATAACGTGTCAAAAGACGATGAACCATCGTGTCGGGATAACGGCGAATCGGGCTAGTAAAATGAGTGTAGTAATCAAATGCTAATCCATAATGGCCAATATTGTAGATGCTATACTTAGCTTTCATCATAGCCCTTAAAGCAATACTTTCTATGATTTTCTGCTCATTTTTACCATTACAGCTATCCATAAGGTTATTAAGACTCTTTGAAATTTCTGATCTTCTTCCGCTAGTCTTTAGTTTATAGCCAAATTTTTGTACAAACGAGCCAAGTGTCTCTAGCTTAGAAGGATCTGGTTCTTCATGTATACGGTATGGTAAGGTTTTAGGCTTTTGTCCCTTTTTAACTTTACCAATACTTTCAGCCACATACTTATTGGCAAGAAGCATGAACTCCTCTATCAGTTTGTTAGCATCTTTTGACTTTTTATAATAGCAGCTCAAGGGTTTTCCTGTTTCATCAATTTCAAAGCGAAGTTCCTCACGGTCAAACTTAACCGATCCAGCCTTGAATCTAGAGGAGCGAAGACTCTTAGCTATTCTATCTAAGGTAATTAGCTCATTAGCAAATTCTCCCTTATAACCATCCTTCCCTGGAGGAGGTGCAGGCTCACCTGTGCCATCTTGTACTCCATTTTTCTCTAGAATTTCTTGTACCTCCTCATAAGCAAACCTACGATTGCTCTTAATTATAGTATGAGAAAGCCTATAATTTGATACAACGCCTTCAGCATCAATTTCAAAAATGGCGCTATAGGTTAGTTTTTCCTCATCGGGACGAAGTGAGCAAACGAAATTACAAAGCCTTTCGGGCAACATTGGAATAGTACGATCAACAAGATAAATACTAGTAGCACGTTTTTGTGCCTCTTTATCTATAATTGAACCTTCTATTACATAATGGGACACATCGGCAATATGTACACCTACTTCCCATAACCCTTTACCTATTTCACGGATAGAAAGGGCGTCATCGAAATCTTTAGCATCTTTAGGGTCTATGGTGAAGGTCGTTACATCGCGGAAATCCTCACGTTCTCTATAGTCTTGCTCAGTTATCTCACCTGTAATCTTGTTTGCTGCTTCCTCAACCTTTTTAGGATACTTGTATGGTAAACCATATTGCACAAGTATAGAGTTCATTTCGACATCATTGTCTCCAGGTTTACCGAGTATATCTACAACTTCAGCTTCAAAATTATCGTTATCATTTTTGGGCCAACGGGTAATTTTTACCACTACTTTATCACCAGTTGCTCCGCCTTTAAGTTTGCCATTTGGAACAATTACTTTTTGATATGGAAAATTTTCGTCATCAGGATCAAAAATGGCAAATTTGGGTCTAACACGCAACTTACCTACGAAGGTATTTTTAGCCCTTTGAGTTATTTTGATTATTCTCGCTCCATCGTCCAGCCCAAAAGGGAGAACAAATGCCTTTACTCTATCACCAGAAAGAGCAGAAAGAGTATATTTTTCATCTACAAATATAGGCCTACTACCATTATCAGGAACGAATTTATTATTGCCATTAGCCTTACGGATAAACTTACCCTCCATGGCTTGACTTTCAATATTAAGTTTATAAGCATCGTCACTTACCTTAACCAAAAACCCATCACTTTCTAGCTTATCTATAGCTTCCATAGCCAACATTCTAGAAGGATGCGTATTTAGCTTTAAACTCTTGAATATCTCCTTAAAAGTGTGCGGTCTAAAAGGATTCTCCCAAAATAAACTCCGCATCATTGACATTACCTTGTTCTGAGTAAGATTCCGACTTTCTCTCTTAGCCCTTCCCATGTGTTTTCCTTTATTTTAAAAAAATTGTTTTTCCTAGAATATTGCTTCATGGCGAAGATACAAAATAAATTTTAAAGAATTCATCTAGCAAGGCATTTTTCACATAATCTTAACAACAAAGATGAGAAAGTGAACTTGATGAAAAAAAGCAAAATAT
>JAJQAI010000317.1 GCA_021203915.1 Prevotella sp.
AGACTATCATATTTATATCCTTAAGAGTTTCTCTTCCACTTATTAAGTCAGTCATCATAACATCCTTTACATCAAAGCCCGCCAAATATAAGGAGTATGCCATCTCTCTTTCACCATTGGTTCCTTTTTCCCTTACAATAGCAGCTTTAATTCCAGTGGATTTTCTTCTTTTACTAGATAGACCATACTTAGATAACTTCCCCGTAAAGTCCTTAGGGAACTTCATCCTTAAAGGTTGCTCTTTATAGTTTTCGTAACGTTCTTTAGCACAACCATTTAGACTTTGCTCCTCATCAAGCAAGCTAGATGTCTTATACCATACATCACGCAGAGCATCGATATCGAAAGACTCATCGAAATCTCCTAATTTTATTCTTATCTTTCGATCCTTTGGTGTTGGATATCCAATCTTAGCATAAGCAATACCTAGGTCATCCATTAAGCGTGAAAACTCTGTTTTGTCGTCATCTAAAACTTCAACTACGACACCTGGATTTTCAGCAAAGAGTGTCTTTATAATATCACCATCTCTACATATATCATGAAGATTAATTTCAAGACCTCCTTCTTGATTAGCAAAGCACATCTCTAAAAGAGTTGTTATAAGACCACCTGCACTTATATCATGACCAGAAAGAATTAGACCCTTTTTCACTAGCTCTTGAATCCCATTAAAGGCATCACGGAAATATTCCGCATTCTTAACCGTGGGTACATCCTGACCAACCTTTCCAAGCGACTGAGCAAAGGCACTTCCACCTAAACGCTGAGGGTCAAATGAAAAGTCAATATGGTATAAAGAGGCATTTTTATCATTAACAATTACTGGCGATACTACTTTCTTAACATCTTCAACCTCTCCACCTGCACTTACTATTACTGTTCCAGGGCTAATAATCTTTTGTCCATCGGGATATTGTTGACTCATAGACAAAGAGTCCTTACCCGTAGGTACGTTTACACATATTGAGCAACAAAACTCTGAAAGAGCATTTACTGCTTTATAAAGACGTGCATCCTCTCCCTTTTGTGATCTACAAGGCCACATCCAATTAGCCGATAGACTAACGCTATCAAGCCCATGAGTTAGTGGAGCCCATACTATATTGGTAAGCGCCTCGGCAACAGATAGCACACTCCCTGCCTCAGCAGAGGCTAGCCCCGCCTGTGGAGCATGTCCTAAAGCCGTTGCTATACCTTTTATGCCTTGATAATCAAGTGCAACAACACCACAATCAGAAAGTGGTAGTTGTATTTGACCTTGGCATTGCTGTAAAGCTACCTTACCAGTGACACTTCTATCAACTTTATTTGTCAGCCAATCCTTGCAGGCTACAGCCTCAAGGCGAAGAACGTTCTTTAGATAATCTTCTATCTCTTCTTTCGATGGGTTTTTCTCATATTTTACATCCTCATAATGTCTATCCACGCTACTATCAACCATTATGGTTTTAGGAGAGTGGCCAAACATCTGCGAAACATCCAAATCAAATGGTTTTACGCCATCAGCTTGAACGAAAGAAAAATGAGCATCACCAGTAGTTTGACCAACAACATATAGTGGAGCACGCTCACGCTGAGCAATTCTTTTTACACGCTCAATGTGCTTTTCGTCAATAAGTAAGCCCATACGTTCTTGACTCTCATTGGCTATTATCTCTTTTGAAGAAAGCGTTTTATCACCAATTGGCAAACATGTCATATCAATCTGACCACCACAATCCTCAACGAGTTCAGAAAGACAATTTACATGTCCTGCAGAGCCATGATCATGGATACTAACAACAGGATTCTCATCATCCTCACATAGGGCGCGAACAAGATTGTAAGCACGCTTTTGCATCTCGGGATTGGCACGTTGAACAGCATTTAACTCTATACCATGAGAGTACCTGCCTGTATCTACGGAAGAAACTGAGCCACCACCTAGACCAATGCGATAGTTATCACCACCTACAACGACTATTTTGTTCCCTTTATGTGGTTCTTTCTTTAAACAATCACGCTTAGTACCATAGCCCACGCCACCTGCTAACATTATAACCTTGTCATAAGCGTATAGTTCTTTAGCTTCTTTGTGCTCAAAGGTAAGGACCGAACCAGCAATCAGTGGCTGACCAAATTTATTTCCAAAATCTGAAGCTCCATTTGAAGCCTTAATAAGTATCTGTTTAGGTGTCTGATAAAGCCACTTACGAATGGGTAATATGGATTCCCATTTAAGAGAATCGTTAGTTTCACTTTCTAGTCTTGGATAAGCAGTCATATACACTGCTGTTCCTGCGATTGGCCAAGAGCCTACACCTCCGCCCATACGGTCACGTATCTCTCCTCCAGTTCCCGTTGATGCGCCATTAAAGGGCTCAACAGTGGTTGGAAAATTATGGGTTTCGGCTTTTAATGATATAACACTTTCTACCTCCTTAATTCTAAAATAGTCAGATGTTGACTGATCTATAGGTGAAAATTGCTCTATTATAGGACCTTGAGAAAAAGCCACATTATCCTTATACGCACTTAAGATTCCATGGGGATTTTCTTTTGTTGTCTTTTTTATCATGTTAAAGAGCGAGGATTCCATCTCTTTACCATCTATTATAAAAGTTCCCCCAAATATCTTATGACGGCAATGTTCTGAATTTATCTGTGCAAAGCCAAACACCTCAGAATCAGTAAGTTGACGGCCTAAATCACTTTCTACTTTATGAAGGTACTCTATTTCCTCTTTTGATAAGGCTAGTCCTTCTTGCTCATTATAGGCCTCAAGGTTACTTATATGCTTGATTTTTTCTGGCTCATGATCTATGGTAAAAATATCCTGTGAAAGACCATTGTACATACGCTGAAGCATCTCATCATGCTCTGCATCCATGGAATCCACAGGAAAATACTCCTCTATGCGTGAAATACCCTCAATATTCATATTTTGGGTTATCTCTACCGCATTTGTACTCCATGGGGTTATCATCTCTTTTCTAGGTCCGATAAAATAACCCTCAACACTATCACTACTTATTATTTGGGCTCCACCATAGAGCCAGCATAAAGCCTTTATCTCCTTAGAAGATAGTTGATGGTCTACTTGTGTTGCCACAACACTATGCTCCAAGGACTTGAAGAAAAAAATCATATGTACTAAGGAAAAATTTTAGTGCAAATTTACTAAAAAGCGACGACTTCCCAAGCATGACTCTTTAAAAAAAAGGTTGAATCATTTTCAGTGGCTTATTCTATTGACACACTTTGTAAAAAATGACGTGATTCCGCCAACTGCATTAATTATTTTACGCCAACTACATTAATTATTTTACGCCAACTACATTAATTATTTGGATAATTCATTGATAATTAGTACTTTTGTACCCAAAATATTATATGTATGAAAATAGAAGGATATTACCCAAGAATATGCGATAAACTTATACTTTCGCAACTTTCTTCTACAGGTGCACTATTGATAGTTGGTCCTAAATGGTGTGGCAAGACATATTCTAGCCTAAACGTTTGTAAGAGTGTTCTTTACATGCAGGAACCTGATAAGAGTAGTGGTTATTTACGCATGGCCGACACAATGCCGTCATTTCTTCTTAACGGTGAAAAGCCACGTTTAATAGATGAGTGGCAAGAGGCCCCACAATTGTGGGATGCAATTAGATTTGATATAGACCAAAGTGGACTATGGGGACAATATATTCTTACGGGTTCTCTCACCCCCAATAAAAATCAAAGTCCAAAACATACGGGCATAGGCAGAATAGCTAGACTTAAGATGCGTCCAATGTCACTTTTTGAATCTCGTGAGTCAAATGGACAAATATCCCTAAAGGATCTTTTCGAAGGAAAATTAGACATCATAGGTCAAAGCAATCTGACGATTCCGCAAATAGCAAAATGTATATGTCGAGGAGGATGGCCTGAGGCTGTTGTAAAGAAAACTTCTTCTAATACAGTAGCTAGAAATTATGTTGATAGTGTCATACATGCAGAGATAAAAAATAATGATGGGGTTAATAGAAATTCTTATAGAATAAGCCAACTACTTCATTCATATGCTAGGAATATTTCAACACAAGCAGCACAAACTACAATTTTGGAAGATATAAAGGCAAACGATGTGTCATTTTCTGCAACTACCTTGTACGATTACGTGAACGCTTTAAGGGAAATATTTTTAATTGAAGATACACCTGCTTGGAAACCATCCTTACGTTCTAAATCAGCTATTCGTACAACAGAAAAGCGCCAGTTTGTGGATCCCTCCATTGCTGTTGCAGCAATCGGAGCCAATGTAGATAGTATTCTTAATGATTTTGAGTATTTCGGTTTTCTTTTTGAATCACTTGTAACAAGAGACCTTCGGATATATTCACAAGCAATAGATGGTGAAGTCTTTCACTATCGTGATAAGGATAAACTTGAAGCTGACATTGTTATACGATTACGCAATGGACGTTGGGCAGCAATTGAAGTAAAGTTGGGTAACAAAGAAATAGAAGATGGGGCAAAACATCTTTTGGAACTTAACAAAAAAGTTGATACTAAAAGAGTTGGTCAAGCCGCTTTTCTTATGGTAGTAACAGGCGGTGAATTTGCATATAGACGTAAAGATGGAGTCTTTGTTGTACCACTAGGATGTCTAAAAGATTAAAAATCAAAACTTTAGTAGCTATATCTATTTTTTTAGAAGATATTTTTCTTTAAAATTTTATGTCTAATTTAAATTAAGAGTTGGGGGATTGCTAGAACAGCGCATAAAAAGAAATTAAATCCTAAAATTACACTTGAGGTTTTTAGCATCGTTTTTGTAGGAAAATTCATAGTTTTTATCGTTAAGAATACCTCTTAAAGCCATGAAAAAGGGGGTATGCGCAATAAAAATCTGTCTTAGTCGTTTAATTAAGGTAATATTACAAGACTTTATAGACATGATTGAATACCTAAATGGCGAACTTACCGAGCTTACCCCTGCCTATGCTGTCGTAGAGACTCAAGGAGTAGGATATGGCTTGAATATCTCCTTGAACACCTATAGTATAATCCAAAGCAAGAAAAAAGTAAAACTCCTTGTCTTTGAGAGTATCAGAGAAGATGCTTACACACTTTACGGCTTCGCAACAAAACAAGAGCGGGAAATGTTCCTTCTGCTCATTACGGTATCTGGCGTTGGTGCTAATACTGCCCGCATGATACTTTCTGAATTAACCTCTGAAGAACTTAGTAACGTCATTTATTCTGGCAATGAAACGGCCCTAAAAATGGTGAAGGGCATCGGCTTAAAAACGGCCCAACGCATAATAGTGGACCTAAAGGACAAAATCACCGCTATGGGACTAGGTGAATTTGATTCGACAAAGATAGGACCAAAAGAGGATCCAATAAACAAGGAGGTTAGAGATGAGGCTATAGGAGCCCTAACGATGCTAGGGTTCTCGCCTGCGCCATCAGCCAAGGCAGTTGATGCAATCCTTATAGAGAATCCTGATTTACCTGTTGAACAGGTTGTTAAATTTGCACTAAAACGTATAAAATAACTTTTTCGTTTGAGATATTATATAAACACAAAAAAATTAACCCTTGTAACCAACGTTTAGGTTCTGAAAAAAAGCCCTACGTTGGTTATATTTGCCAAAAAGCACCTAGGTTTTCCCCAAGAAAAAAGACTAAAATTTCTAAAAGAAATTAATGCTAAAAACAAGGATATTATATGGAATTTTACTAGCTCTGTTTGCTGTAAGTCTAGCAAGCTACGCTTTAAGTATACCATATAGTGGGGGAAATATGTCAAGACCGGATGTTAAGCAGTCAAACGACTCTAGTCGAGTTATTACCGATCTTTCATCATTCATCATTGACGAGGATTCCATACCAGACTCTTTGCTACATCCACGTTGGAAGATACAACGTACCGTACCAATTACCGAGGAAGATCTTCAAAGCAACGCTACAGACTTAATGCTTCCAGATAATATCTCACAGAAAGTTGAATATAACGATAGTCTCAATAGGTACTTCATAGGTTCAAAACTTAGTGATGGTTATCTCTCGGCGCCAATCATGATGACACCAGAGGAATACCTCAAATGGAGCGAAAAAAAGGAATTCAACCAATTTTTCCGTTCCAAGAATGATGAAATTCTTCGTCAAGAAGGAAAGGAAAAATTCGATTTCACTGATATGCACTTTAACCTTGGGCCTGCGGATAAGATTTTTGGTCCTGGTGGTGTAAGAATAAGACTTCAGGGGACAGCCGAACTTAAATTTGGAATCAACTTAAAAAACATTGATAATCCTTCCCTACCAGTAAGAAATCGTAAGACAACGATGATGGACTTCGACGAGAAGATTAATGTTGCCGTCAACGGAAAAGTAGGAGACAAGGTTAACATGGACCTTAACTACAACACCGATGCTACTTTCGATTACGATTCACAAAACTTAAAACTAACATACGAGGGAAAAGAAGACGAGATAATAAAATTGATTGAAGGCGGAAACGTTTCATTCCCTTCTAACTCCTCACTTGTTAATGGTGCTAGTTCACTATTCGGAATAAGGACAGACCTACAGTTTGGTAAATTATTCTTGCAGGCTGTTGTATCTCAGAAAAAGTCTTCATCAACAAGTGTCTCCTCAAAAGGCGGTGTACAACTTACTTCATTTGAATTCAGTGCTACAGAATATGAGGAAAACCGACATTTCTTCCTCTCTCAGTACTTTCATGATAAGTATGATACTTGGATGAGGTCACTTCCAAATATTACCACAGGAATAACCATCAATAGAGTCGAGGTTTGGGTTACTAACAAAACGGGAACAACATCCAACACACGTAACATTGTAGCTTTAACGGACTTAGGTGAAAACACCCAAGTAAGTAACCCAATATGGGGAATAATGGGACAGGTTGTTCCTTGCAACGCTGCCAATAGCGAATACTCCACGATTGTAAGTGGTTATTCTTCAGCTCGTAATATCGACCAAACGAGTTCTACTCTTGACGGTATTGCCGGTTTTGTTGGTGGCGTTGACTACGAAAAACTTGAAAGTGCTAGACTTTTGTCAAGTTCAGAGTACACCCTAAATACGTCAATGGGCTACATCTCACTTAAGACCGCCCTACAAACAGACCAAGTCCTTGCCGTAGCATAC
>JAJQAI010000012.1 GCA_021203915.1 Prevotella sp.
ATTGCTGCAGAAGAAGGATGTAACTATTTTACCTTCAATATCCCCAACACCATTTGTAACAATTGTGGTCACATAGACAAGCATTACCTAAAGGAGTGCCCTGTTTGCCACAGTCATGACGTTGACTATCTCACACGTATTATTGGCTATCTAAAACGTGTAAGCAATTTCTCAAAGGCTCGTCAAGAGGAAGCTCAGCGCAGATATTACGCTGAGGCAGATAAATACTAAATCTTTTCTTTTTTAAAGGATGAGATAGATATAAGGCGAGGGGAAAATCCCTCGCCAAAGTTTTAGTAGAAAATCTTTATCACCATATCAGTTATGCTCAAATACGTTAATACGGGCATTGTATTCCAAGAAATTCCAGACGAGGTTACGCTTTCAATCAACCTCTCCAATTGTCCATGCCGTTGTCCCGGATGTCATAGTAAGTATCTTTGGGATGATATTGGTGAGGAACTTACTTTTTCTGAGCTCGAAAAACTCATTCGTGAGTATGGAAACGATATAACTTGCATATGTTTTATGGGTGGTGATAGAGACCCTCAATATATAAACACTCTAGCTCTTTATTTAAAAGAAATGCATCCAGAGTTCAAAGTTGCTTGGTATAGTGGCAAAACCTGCTTTTCCAACCTCATAAATAAAACTGATTTTGACTACATTAAAATTGGGCCATATATAAAGCATCTTGGATCTCTTAAAAGCCCTACTACTAATCAACGCCTATATCGACGCTCTTTAGATAACAATTTTACCGATATAACTCATAGGTTTTGGGAAAAATAATCCAAAACCTTAAGGGAAGACTTTGTATGAACAAGAGTTTAGCGTTTTCGTTAGCAATCATCTTGTTTCTTGTTACAAAAAGTAACATTAGCATCCATGCCGATGATACTATTCCTAAAACCAAGCATGATTTAGCTTTTACTATTTCAAGGGACTGTAAAGATAGCATAAGAGCAGCATCCCTAAATATAGGTCTTCTTGGTGGCTCTCCTATAGTAAGAGGTCTACAACTCAATCTTATGACTTCATTTTCTAGAGATGAGACCCATGGTGTACAAATATCGGGATTATCTAACCTCTCTGGTAATTTAAGAGGTACACAATTATCCCTTTTTAGCAATGTTAGTCTTTCACCCTTTAGTGGAGTACAACTAAGCGGAGTAACAAACATTTCGCGTGGAGTTAAACGGGGTCTTCAGCTATCCCTTCTTATGAACACTAGCTCTTCTTTCATGCGTGGGGCGCAACTTTCTATCTACAACTATGCTGACTCTCTTAGTGGCACACAAATAGGTATTGTAAACCTAACAGAAAGCCATCCAAAGGGTGTACAAATAGGTATAGTAAATTATAGTCGAGATTCCGTAGCACACAAGGTTGGTCTCATCAACATAAGTCCAAGGACGGATATGGATGCGATGTTCTTTATAGGCAATAGTTCCAAATTTAATCTCGCTTTTAGGTTCAGAAATAAGACCACATATAGCATCATAGGTATAGGTACTCATTATTTGGGACTTGACGAAGACTTCTCAGGATCCATATATTATCGTCTTGGCCAATACATAAGACTAGGAAAAAAATGGTATATTAGTGGAGATGCAGGTTTTTTCCACGTAGAAACATTTCGAGAGGAACGCGAAGGAAGACCCGAAAGACTTTATTCACTTCAACTTAGGGCGAACACAGATTTTCAAATAAATGATCGTTTTGGGGTATTTGCATCCATTGGATATGGTACAACTCGTTATTATCATAAGAATAAAGAATATCGTAATAGGTTAATCCTTGAGGCTGGGTTTACAGTTTCTTACGATAAAAAACGCTCTCACACCCAAGAGGAAAGAGCCAAAAAACTTATTTTGGGCGATTCCATCGAGACTCCTTTATTCTTAGATGACGCTATAGAAAAGAAAAGGCCATGGCTAGCCGTTGGGGAAGTAATTGGTATAAACCTTCTAGTAAACGGCTTTGACCGCTTCATTATGAACGCTGACTACGCCAAAATTAATCTTCATACCATACATAGAAACTTCAAGAAAGGTTTTGTATGGGATAACGACCAATTCTCAACCAATCTATTTGCACACCCCTATCACGGAGGCCTATATTTCAATGCAGCCCGCTCTAATGGTATGAATTTTTGGACATCAATACCTTTTTCATTTGGTGGAAGTTTGATGTGGGAGATGTTCTGTGAGACTGAGCCTCCAGCTATAAACGATCTTATCGCAACCACTGTGGGAGGTGTATGCATCGGAGAAATAACATATCGTGTATCCGACTTAGTATATGATGATAGCCAAAGAGGATTCCTTAGAGTCTTACGCGAACTTGCCGGAGCAGTTTTATGTCCTATTAAGGAATTTAATAGAATCTTGACAGGTAAAGCTTGGCGAGTAAATTCTCACGCTGGTAAATATCACGACTACGAGAAATTACCTGTAGAACTCAGCATTGCCTTAGGTGATAGATATCTAGCTGATGAGGGAGGTTTATTCCGTGGTGAAAACAACCCATACATTGATATTACTCTTAATTATGGTGATGCTCTAGATTGTGAAAATAACAAGCCTTATGATAGCTTCTTGGCCAACATAACTTTTGGACTAAGTGCTAATCAACCCATAATCTCTAGTGTCCATCTTACTGGGAAACTATGGGGAACTCAGATGTACGAAGGCAAAGAGATGACAGCTATTTTTGGTCTCTTCCAGCATTTTAACTACTATGATTCAGAAGCTGTCAAGAATGGCACATCAAGAGTACCTTATAGAATATCAGAAGCAGCAGCTTTTGGACCAGGAATAATATATCGTTTTCCAAAAGTTGGTAATACCGGAGACATAGAACAAAGCCTATTCCTTGATGCCATACTGCTTGGTGGTTCACTCTCTGATTATTATCACGTTATTGATCGCGATTACAATCTAGGTAGTGGCTATAGCATGAAAGCTAAAACAACTATTGATTTTCCTAAATTTGGAAAATTTTCCATCCTTGCAGACTTCTACAACATCTTTACCTGGCAGGGATATGAGAAAAAAGACCTAACCGATAGGGACCCCTTGTATACCAATGCTCAAGGCGACAAAGGCTCTGCAATACTTCTTGTGATAACCCCAAGACTGCAGATTTACTTAAAAAAACTTTGGAGTATAGAAATCTTCTCCTCTTATTACCTGCGCTCAACAAAGTATAGATATCACGAAGATGTACGTTCGGAAACCTTTGAGCTTAGAGCAGGTGTTTGCAAGAGTTTTTAAGTTCTAAAAAACTCATTTATTCTCGTAAAAAAACTTCCATAGCGGTGCCGCCATTAGACTTTGTCTTATCTCTCCGGAAGAAAGCAAACTGAAAAGCTCATCTCTTCTTAGCAAATGCACTTCTATATCCTCTGTTCTATCTAGGTGTTGAGAGGAAAGGGGTTTAACCCCACGGGCCAAAAAACAATGTGTTAAGTTATTTGTGGTAGAGGCATTACCTGAAATCTCCATAATCTTTGTCCAAGTTCCACCTCCATATCCTGATTCTTCTAATAGTTCTCTTCGAGCTGCAACCTCCAAAGATTCACCCTCTTCAACAACACCTGCTACAATCTCAAAATTGGTTTCACCAAGACCCTGTCTATATTGTCTAATAAGGATGAATTTATCATCCTCGGTTATCGCAATAATGTTAACCCAATCAGGATACTCAAGGACATAAAACTCATTGTTTATAACCCCATTAGGCAATCTGACAACATCACGTCGAGCCGTAAGCCATGGACGACGTATTAGATACTCACTCGAGAGCGTTTCCCACGTCATATCACGATTTTTCATTTTAAAATTCTCCTTTTTTAAAAAATTTCATTTTCTTATTCAACTTTGGATGCGTAAACTCAATTTCTTCTGCGTGTAGATAAAGGCGAGAGGAACTCTCGCCATAGAGTCTATCTCCTAAAATAGGGACACCAAGACCATCAGCATGAGCGCAGTGCACACGTAATTGATGTGTGCGTCCTGTAAGTGGATATAGGGCAATGCGAGTTAAATCACCCTCTGTAGATAAAATTTCATACTCCGTTATCGCCTTTTTACCTAAAGCATCCACTTTTTGGTAGGGTCTATCAAGTGGATCTGCTCTAAGAGGTAAGTCTATCCTACCTTTAGATGGTTTACTCATGTGACCTTGAAGCAAAGCCACATAGCGTTTTTTTACCTCACGTAAAGAAAATTGCTTTTGCAAACTTCTGTACACCTCTAAACTTTTAGCCACAACGATAAGGCCTGAGGTATCCATATCCAAGCGATGGACAATGAAAATTTCACCTTTTGCTTGCTCTTGAAGTATTTCTTCAAGGCTAAGGCCCATAGTTTTACCTCTTACGGTTATCATCCCCGAGGGTTTATTTACAACTTTAAGCCACTCATCCTCATATACTGTTTCTATAGAAAGAGATGCTTGGTTACTACTTATTCTAGGCTTTTCAACATCTAGACCCTCAAGCATATGATTTAATATAGGCAAGCACTTACCCCTGCAAGCAGGATAAAAGCCAAGATGACGCCGCAGTTCATTCTTTGGCGAGGCTCCCCACCAAAATTCTGCCATCGCAATAGGCCTAAAATCATTAAGATATGCATATTGAAGCAACTTTGGAGCACAACAATCACCAGCACCTGCAGGGGGAACTTTTTGTTTAGTATCAGCAAAGATTGATAAAAGGTCACGCATCTCTTTCTTAGCATTAAGCATTACATACTGAGAAAAAAGCCAATGCTGAAGTTCATCCGAAGCAGTTTTTCTTAGTTGCTTAAGTCTAGAAATCTCCATTTCTATTGCGTTTTTATCCCTATCAGCTAAGGCTTGCTCCTCTAAAGCTCGCTTTTTCTTGCGTTTAAGTTCAGCTTTCATAAACTGACTTTCTTTTATCAAAAGTTGATGCTCTTCTTTACTTATAGATAAAGATTCTTTTCTTTTAGTATCTCTTATCAACTTAGAGGCTTTTACTTCCAAAAAATAGGCATCGATATCCTTTTTTAGTGCTTCTCTTAAAAGTTCAGACTTTTTTACCGCATCATCATAACTTTTGGAAGAAAGAAGATTGGTTATCTTCTTAGTTATAGCATCTATTTTTTTCTCTTCTTTCTTAAAATGCCCATCCAAGGAAAGAGAATCAAAAACAGCTGGTACAAAGAAACTATGGTCGTTACGCCCAAGCAAAAGGCCTGAATATGCAGCAAGAAATCCGAGTCTAGATTCTTTATCTTCAACAACTAGGACGCCAAACATTTTCCCTTTAGAGAGTTCATCACGCCACGATAATTGCTTAGATAAATACTCCTGAAGTTTCTTAGAAGCTAAACATGATAAGGGATGAGGCTCATAATAAAAAGGATAGGTAAACCTTTCTGGCTTACCAATTAAGGTTATTAACTCGTGAAACCTTGTGTCCTTCATGTTGCAAAAAAGACCGCGCCCCCTAAAGCACGGTCTTTTCTTTTATCAAAATTCGTAATTCTTACTTAAGTTTCTTGTAACCATAGGTTGCTGTAGATGAGAGCTCCTCTTCAATACGGATAAGTTGGTTATACTTAGCCATACGATCGGTACGACTCATAGAACCAGTCTTTATCTGACCTGAGTTTGTAGCAACAGCAATATCAGCAATGGTTGTATCCTCTGTCTCACCAGAGCGGTGTGAGGTTACAGTGGTGTACCCATGACGGTGAGCCATCTCAATAGCATCAAGAGTCTCTGTAAGAGAACCTATCTGATTAACCTTGATAAGTATTGAGTTTGCAGCGCCCATCTTTATACCTTTCTCTAGGAACTTAACATTGGTAACGAAAAGGTCATCACCTACTAACTGGCAACGATCACCGATAGCCTCTGTTAGTTTAACCCAGTTGTCCCAATCATTCTCATCAAGACCATCTTCGATAGAATCAATTGGATACTTAGAGATAAGCTCCTCAAGGTACTTAATTTGCTCTTGAGCTGTAAGCCTCTTTCCGTTTGGATCCTTTTTCTTACCATCATTTAATTGACGATAGTCATAGTACCACTCGCCATTTTCTTGAGTTGCGAACTCGCTTGCTGCGCAGTCCATAGCAATCTTTACATCCTTTCCAGGTTCATAACCAGCATCTTGGATAGCTTGACATATGCTTTCTAAAGCATCTTCAATACCATCGAGTGCAGGGGCAAAACCACCTTCATCTCCAACGGCTGTTGATAAACCACGCTTCTTAAGTAGTTTAGATAGGTGATGGAACACCTCAGCACCCATACGAATAGCCTCTTTTACTGTAGGAGCACCCACTGGACGTATCATAAACTCTTGGAATGCAATTGGTGCATCAGAGTGAGCACCACCATTGATGATATTCATCATTGGAACTGGCATTGTGAAAGAGTTGCAACCACCGATATAACGATAAAGTGGCAAGCCAAGAGCCTTTGCTGCAGCCTGTGCGCATGCCAAAGAAACTCCAAGTATCGCGTTTGCACCTAATTTACTCTTAGTTGGGGTACCATCAAGCTTGAGCATTTTATGGTCAATGGCACGTTGATCAAGGACACAATCTCCTTCTAAGTGGGGGCCTATAATATTATTGACATTGTCAACAGCTTGTTGAACTCCCTTACCTAGAAAGCGGTTCTTATCCCCATCTCGAAGCTCTAAAGCCTCATTTTCGCCTGTTGATGCACCTGATGGAACAGCTGCACGACCCATGACACCATTTTCAAGCGTCACCTCTACCTCTACTGTTGGATTTCCTCTAGAATCAAGGATCTCCCTTCCATGAACTTTTTGGATAATCATAATTCTTCTCTCTTTATTTGAAATAAACACTAAAATCTATTGAAGTATTAAGGGCTACAAAGGTACAAAAAAATACTTAAAATCAAGGCTAAATTATTGATATTTAATCATTTTTTCAGACCAAAAAGCATGTCCTTAAAACCATTTATAGCTCCTCGGACAGTATTTTCATCCCCTTAGAAGCCCCTGCTTGAAT
>JAJQAI010000138.1 GCA_021203915.1 Prevotella sp.
ATAATTAACTTAGCATTCTAAAATGAAACAAACAGACGTTAGGTTACCCGAAGGAAAATTGGGAATCTTATGTGTGGGGTGCGGAGCTGTTTCAACAACTTTCATGACGGGAGTGTTTATGACGCGCCGCGGTTTAGCCAAACCTATCGGTTCAATGACACAATATGACAAAATCCGAGTAGGTAAAGGCGAAGAAAAAAAATACCTTCATTATGGAGAGATTGTTCCACTAGCAAAACTCGAGGATATAGTCTTTGGGACGTGGGACGTTTATCCACAAAACGCATATCAAGCTGCAATCTATGCTGAAGTGCTTAAGGAAAAGGATATCAATCCTGTAAGGGAAGACCTTGAGAAGATTGTTCCAATGAAAGCCGCTTTTGACAAAAACTACGCTAAACGTATTGATGGCGATAATGTCAAAGACTGCAAAACGCGTTGGGATATGGTAGAAGAACTTCGAGCAGATATTAGGCAGTTTAAACTTCAAAACGATTGTAATCGTATTGTAGTTATTTGGGCTGCTTCGACAGAGATTTATGTGCCTTATGATGAAAAAACGCATGGCACACTTAAGGCTCTAGAAGAGGCTATGAAGGCTAATGATACTCAGCACATTGCTCCCTCAATGTGTTACGCTTATGCTGCTTTAATGGAGGGTGCTCCATTTATTATGGGTGCTCCAAATACTACTGTGGATATTCCTGCTATGTGGGAGTTAGCCCAGAAGCAGAAGTTGCCAATTGCAGGCAAGGACTTTAAGACTGGACAAACCCTAGTTAAAAGTGGATTCGCTCCTATTATCTCCTCACGTTGCTTGGGACTGAGTGGATGGTTTTCTACTAACATATTGGGTAATAGAGATGGACTTGTTCTAGATGAGCCAGACAACTTTAGAACAAAAGAAGTCTCCAAACTTTCAACACTTGAAACTATCCTTCGCCCAGATGTACAGCCTGACCTTTATACTGATTACTTCCATAAGGTTCGTATAAACTATTATCCTCCTCGTAATGACAATAAGGAAGGTTGGGACAACATTGACATCTTTGGATGGATGGGATACCCCATGCAGATAAAAATCAATTTCCTTTGCAGAGACTCAATTCTTGCTGCCCCACTGCTACTTGACTTAACTCTTCTTAGCGATCTTGCAGCACGTGCTGGACGTTATGGTATTCAGCGCTTCTTAAGTTTCTTCCTAAAGAGCCCAATGCACGACTATACTAAGGGAGAAGAAGCTATTAATAATCTTTACCAACAGTACGCAATGCTTAAAAACGCCATTCGTGAGATGGGTGGATATGAGGCAGATGAGGAATTAGATTAATCTCTTCTTTGATTTTGGTTAAGAAAAAAACCATAGTTAAAATAACGTTACAATCGCTGCTTATTTTACTTGCGGCGATTGTAATTGTTTTATATAGACAATCTTTTAAGTATTTCTCTTTGGAGCAAATTAAAAATAGTTGCATTTTGCTTGAAGAGGAATCTTATTTTGAAATTCTTTCTTCTGATAAGGAGGTTTTGTGGTTTAGTTCCTTAGATGATAGTTTAACAATAAGGGGGCTCCGAGAAGAAAAGGACTCATTAAAATTAAAAAAGAATTTTACAGTTGGTTGTTGGGTCAATAAATTTAATATCCCCTTTTCCTCTCAAGGAAGAATCCTAACTATTAATCCCGATTCTTCGCAAGTGGTAAATCTTAAGAGAGCCTCAAAGGATATAAGAAAGTTTATAAGGAAAAATTTGACCAAAGAAGAAAAAAGCTTTAAATCCCTAGAGTTAAGCTATAAAGAGCTTGAAGAGTATATAAAGACTCATAAAAGTGATGATAGAGCCTATGATACAATCCTAGAGAGTTATCATTTAGTAAAAAAACGTCTTGAGGCTTCAAATAATGTTTTAAAAGTACTTTCATCTGTCGCCTCTAAAAAGGTAAGTCTAAAGTTCCATCAAGAATATACTTTAAGAGTTAAGGATTCAAAAGGGGATACTAAAGAGATTCCCTGTAAACTTCTTTCGCGTGAAGAAACCTTTCCACAGGTGCTTATCCAAACTGTAAATCGAAAGAAGCCACATGATGCTACATCCCTTTATTTTCATTCTTATTTTGAGCCAAAGATAAAGGAAAACGATAAAGTCATTATTTGTTCTTTTCCAGGAAGCACAGCTTTTGGATATAAGGCAGAAGAGGCAAAAAAGGAGACCTTTTTAGATGTGGTAACAAGTGGGGGAAGGCTCAAAATTCCTGAATATGTAGCACAAAGTGGTTCACCCGTATTTAGCACAAAAGGAGAATTTTTGGGTATATATTATAAGGGGGAGATTTTGCGGCCTTCTTATTTTGGTATAGGATTTAAAAAGATATTACCATGAGAAGTCTCTTATTATCTTTTCTTACAGTTCTAATCCTTGTCTCTTCTTGTGGGGATAAACATAAATATACCCTTACCTCTAAAGGCTATGAGCTAAGACAGGGAGATAGTATTTACCTAGGGCAATTTTCCTTAGGTCAGTATGATGGCTATGGAGAACTTACTATTGGAGATAGCGTGGCTTACAAGGGTTGGTGGAAAAATGGAGTACGTCAAGGTTATGGTATAATTACGGATTCTATAGGACAAGAAATCCTAGGTCTTTTTGATGCTGACACCTTAGTAAGGGGTGAAAAAAAACTTTCTTTTGGTGTATATAAGGGAGAGCTGGATTCTCTTTTAAGACCAACGGGTCAGGGTATTTATCTAGGCCTAGATGGAAGTTCTTATCAAGGGATGTGGCTTGAGGGTCTACCTAATGATTTTGGATTTGCCTTTTCACCAAGTGGAGATTTAAGTTTAGGTGAGTGGGAAGATGGAAAATATTTAGGCGAAAGACTTTCCTTTACCGATGAAAGAATCTATGGTATTGATATTTCCAAATATCAACATGGTAAAGGTGCTATTTACTATCCTATTTTTTGGAAGAACTTACGCATTACTTATTTAGGAAGAAAAAACACTAAGAATGCTCAAGGTAAAGTTAACTATCCCGTCTCCTTTATCTTTATTAAGTCAACCGAAGGAACAACCATTACAAATCCCCATTATCTTACGGATTATAATGAGGCTAGAAAAAATGGTTATCTTTGTGGTGCTTACCATTTCTTTTCAGCTCATTCTCCTGCTATAGAGCAAGCTGAATACTTTCTTGAAAATACAAAGTTTTCCTCTGGAGATCTTCCACCAGTATTAGATCTCGAGCCCTTAGCTTGGCATATAAAGAAGATGGGAGGGGTTTTCTCTATGTTTAAAGAGATTCGCACTTGGCTTGACATAGTGGAAAAAAGAGTTGGCTTAAGACCAATACTATATGTAAATCAAAAGTTTGTAAACAAATATCTACCCCTTGCTCCTGATTTAATGGAAAAATATCCCATATGGCTTGCCCGTTATGATGAGTATAAACCCGATGTAAATCTTATTTTTTGGCAACTTTGCCCCGATGGAAGGGTAAATGGAATACATGGTGAGGTAGACATCAATGTCTTTAACGGATATAAAGAGGAGTTTTTAGAATTTCTAGACTCTTTTTCTATAAGGAAGAAAAAATAAAGGTGGAAAAGTTTTAAGCCCTTCCACCTTATTTTCTCTAGTTTATAGTAGTTTTTAAACTAATGCTGCGGTATCTGTTGCAATCATTAATTCCTCATCTGTTGGAATCACGCAAACAGTAACCTTTGAGTCTGGAGTTGAAATTATAGCTTCATCACCATGAATGCCCTTGTTCTTTTGAGCATCAAACTTAACGCCCATAAATTCTAGACCCTTACATACATCCTCGCGCATTTGGGCTTGGTTCTCACCCACACCTGCGGTAAATACGATGATATCACATCCTCCCATTGCAGCAGCATAAGCACCTACATATTTTTTAATACGATAGTTGTACATATCCAATGCTATCTTAGCGCGCTGGTTACCTTGTTCAACTGCAGCATCAACTTCTCTCATATCAGAGGAAACGCCTGTCACACCAAGAAGGCCACACTTTTTGTTTAGGAAGTTTGACATCCCATCAGCATCAAGGTTAAGTTTCTTTTCAAGGAAGGTAATAGCGCCACCATCGATATCGCCACTTCTAGTACCCATCATTAAGCCCTCAAGTGGAGTTAGTCCCATTGATGTGTCAACACACTTGCCCCCATCAACAGCAGAAACGCTACCGCCATTACCAACATGGCAAGTGATTATCTTTTTTCCTTCGGCCTTAACACCTAGAAAATCACAAACTCTTTGTGATACATAGCGATGGCTTGTTCCGTGGAAACCATAGCGACGTACGCCATACTTTTCATATAGCTCATAAGGGATGGCATAGAGGTAAGAATGCGCTGGCATAGTCTGATGGAAAGCTGTGTCGAAAACACCTACTTGTGGTAATCCAGGCATAAGCTCACTTACGGCCATTACACCCTTAAGGTTAGCTGGATTATGCAGTGGTGCTAAGTCGCTAACTGAAGTAAAGGCCTCAAGAACCTCAGGGGTAAGAAGTACACTCTTGTTAAATTTCTCACCTCCATGCACCATACGATGTCCTACAGCATCAATTTCTTTCAAATCCTTAATTACTCCAATTTCTGGGTCAGTAAGCAAGGAAAATATGAACTTTACGCCTTCTGTATGCTCTGGAATATCATGCATAATGGTTTTTTTCTCTCCCGTGGAGAGTTTCACCTTAACAAATGCTTCGTCAAGACCTACGCGCTCAGCGCCTCCAGAGGTCATAACCGATTTGTCATCCATATTGTATAATGCATACTTAATGGATGAACTGCCACAATTTAAAACTAATATTTTCATAGTTTGTCTTTTTTAAAAATTTCAAACCTTTGCATCCATAGCTTGGCATGCTGTGATGGCAACCATCTTATATATATCATCTACTGAGCAACCACGGCTTAGATCGTTTACTGGACGAGCGATTCCCTGAAGAATTGGTCCGAGTGCTACAGCATCACCCAGTCTTTGAACTAGCTTATAGGCAATATTTCCTACCTCAAGGCATGGGAATACAAGTACGTTAGCCTTGCCTGCAATCTGGCTACCTGGAGCTTTCTTTGCACCTACTGATGGAACTAGGGCAGCATCAGCCTGGAGTTCACCATCAACTTTTAAGTTAGGATTCAACTGTTTTGCCAAACCTGTAGCCTCAATAACCTTGTCAACAACCTCATGTGTTGCACTACCTTTGGTTGAGAAACTAAGCATAGCTACACGTGGATCTTCGAATCCTGCTACAGACTTAGCTGTTTGTGCGGTACAAACTGCGATTTGTGCAAGCTGTCCTGCATCAGGCATAGGGGTTACGGCTACGTCACCAACAACTAAAACACCATTCTCGCCATACTGTGGCTCTTTAGTAACTAGTAGCATTGCACCACTTACACAAGTTATTCCAGGTGAGCACTTAATAATCTGTAGGGCAGGACGCAAGGTCTCACCCGTTGTACTTAAAGCACCACTTATCTGACCATCAGCATCGCCTGTCTTGATAATCATACAACCAAGATAAAGTGGATTCTTAACGAGCTCTCTAGCTTGCTCTATTGTCATACCCTTGCTTTTACGTAACTCAGCAAGTAAGGCTGCATACTCTTCGCTTTTAGGATTGTTCTCTGGGTCAATGATAGTGGCCTTTGAGATGTTTGAGAGTCCCCATTGAGAAGCAAGTGAATTGATTTCCCTAGGATTTCCAATGAGAATAATGTTTGCCACGTCCTCTTTAAGCACCATATCGGCTGCTCTTAAAGTGCGCTCCTCGGTGGCCTCAGGGAGCACTATGCGCTGCTTATTACTCTTAGCACGCGCAATGATTTGCTGAACTAAATCCATAGTCTAAAGTTTATAAGGTTTTTAAATGTGTTTTTTCATGAAGCCTTGCAAATTTAGCGAAAATTCTTCTAAAATAAGAAAGCTAAAAGAGCTTAATTTCAAGATTCTTTAAAAGACTCCCATTTGATGCAAGAATATTGATGCAATTGCAATGGGGCAAACGAATCTAACAACGATAAGAAATATTTTAAAAATTGATGTTTTTACCGCTCCGCTATTGGTAAACTCTCTCCATGAAATCTTTCTAGGTACATACCATCCAACAAATAAGCATGTTAAGAAGCTTCCCAATGGCAAAAGTATTTGAGCGGTTAAATAATCAAGACAATCTAAAAGTGATTTTCCAAAAAAACCGATTCCATCGACGGCCCCAACAGATAAAGAGCAAAAAATGGCAATAAGAGAACAAATAATGGTTACAATAAAGGCACCTTTCTTTCTCGATAGTTTAAGTTCTTCGTGGAAGAATGCAGTTCCTATTTCGTGCATAGAAATAGTTGAAGTTAGAGCAGCAAGCCCCATAAGTGCATAGAAAAGTACGGAGGTTATATATCCAAGAAAAGGTATAGAATGAAAAGCTCTTTGGAAAACGTTGGGTAGGGTGATAAATATTAATGATGGTCCCGAATCAGGATTTACTCCCACAGAAAAAGCTGCGGGGAAAATCATCAGCCCTGCTAAAATAGCTACTAGGATATCTATTAGGGCGATTTGTGTAGCGGAGCCAAATAAATCTATTTTTCTACTAAAATAGGAAGCGTAGGTACATAGACATGCAGTTCCAAGACTTAGGGAGAAGAAGGCCTGCCCTAGGGCATCTAAAAATACATTTGATGTTATCTTGGAAAAATCTGGTTTGAAAAGAAATTCTATTCCCTTAAAAGCATTTGGAAGAGTGCAGGAAGCTACTACCAGTACAATAAGAAGAATAAAGAGTAAAGGCATCATTAGTTTTGAGGCCTTTTCTATACCATTACGAATCCCACGAGATACAATGAAGTGTGTTATAAATATAAAAACCACAGCCCATAAAGTAGGCTTTATAGGATTTGAAGAAAATTCGGTGAAATAGCTTGTTATATAGTCCTTTCCGCCAGAAAGCTCTCCCAGAATTGATGCAAATAAGTACTGCAG
>JAJQAI010000209.1 GCA_021203915.1 Prevotella sp.
GTGTTTTATAGAAAACAATGTTTTTTAAATCTAGCCAAAGTTTTTATGTCTTTAAAGCTTAGGACACATTCTCTTGGCAATAAAATTTTTTTCCTAACGTTATATTGTCGTGCAAAAACGTCTTCTCATTTCTATCTGGATGGTCCTCCTTGTAGTATCAACAGCAAGGGGGCAGTATGATGTGTCATTTTCTCACTATTGGGATATGGAGCCATATTACAATCCAGCCTCTGTAGGAAAACAGGATAAGCTAAGTGTAGTAGGCGCGTATGCTCTAGATTTCGTGGGCTTTGAGAACAATCCAAGATCAATGTATATAGGTGCGGATATGCCCCTATTTTTGCTCAATAGCTATCATGGGCTTGGTTTATCTATGCTTAATGACCAAATTGGATTGTTTACTCACCAACGTATAGCCTTCCAATATGCCTTTAGGCATAAACTATTTGGAGGTTTCATTAGTGCTGGTGTTCAGTTAGGGCTCATTTTAGAAGCCTTTAAAGGCTCAGAGGTAGATCTTGAGGATTCAGGAGACCCTGCATTCTCATCTTCTGATATAAATGGTAATGGCTTTGATTTAGGTTTTGGACTGTATTATCGGCGTGGTCCATGGTATGTCGGGGTATCGGCTCAACACCTTACTGCACCGACGATTTCAATAGGTGAAACCAACGAATTAAAGATTGATAGGACATATTATTTGACTGGTGGATACAATATTAAACTAAGAAATCCGTTTCTTACAATACACCCCACAGCCCTCCTTAGGTCTGATGGTGTAGCATTTAGGGCTGATATTACAGCACGTTTGGTGTATACCAATGAGAAAAAAATGTTGTATGGGGGCGTTTCGTATAGCCCCACAAATTCAGTGACTGTGCTCATCGGTGGTAGTTTCCATGGCGTGAATCTAGGCTATAGCTATGAGATGTATACCTCAGCGATAAATCCTGGTAACGGAAGCCATGAGTTGTTTGTGGAATATCAATTAGATCTAAACCTTGTGAAGAAAGGAAAGAATAAACATAAAAGCGTGAGAATTCTTTAAGCGATATGAAGACGAAAAACAGTGTATTAATCATTGGTGCTATAATGCTCTTAACACTAGGCAGTTGCGCTGGAAGCAAACTATCTTCCTCATCAGGACGCGGTGGTGAGGTTACCGGTGTTAGTGGTAAAGGGTTTACCGAGCCTACACCTTATGGAATGACCATGATAAAAAGAGGATTTCTAAAGATGGGACTTGAGCAGGAGGATAGCCTTTGGGGTAAGAAAACTCCCGTAAAAGAGATTTCTGTGGATGGTTTCTGGATGGATGATTCAGAAATTACCAACTCGAAGTATAGGCAGTTTGTATATTGGGTGCGTGACTCCATTATTAGAACAAGAATGGCTGACCCTTCATATGGTGGTGATGAATCATATATGATAACTGAGGATAAAAATGGTGACCCTGTAACCCCTCACCTTAACTGGAAGAAGTCTTTGCCAAGAAAACCAAATGAGGACGAGTTAAGGGCAATTGAAAGTGTTTACATAACAAATCCTGTTACGGGTGAGAAAATGCTAGATGCTTCTCAACTTAATTATCGTTATGAGATTTATGACTATACTGCAGCAGCTCTGCGTCGTAATAGACTTAATCCAACAGAAAGAAATCTTAACACCGATGTTGCTCTAAATCCCAATGAGGTTATAATGATTTCAAAGGACACTGCATATATTGATGATGAAGGTCGTATAGTAAGAGAAACAATTGACCGTCCTTTAAGTGGTCCATGGGACTTCCTTAACACATATATTGTTAATGTGTACCCAGATACCACATGTTGGGTAAATGACTTCGTAAATTCTGATAATGAGACATATATGCGTCTTTATTTCTCATCGCCGACATATAACGATTATCCAGTTGTTGGTGTAACATGGGAACAAGCTAACGCTTTTTGTGCTTGGCGTACCGACTATCTTTTGAAAGGTTTAGGAGGTGAGGCTAGATATATTCAGCGTTATCGTCTCCCAACTGAGGCTGAGTGGGAATACGCAGCTAGAGGTAAGGATGGAACGGAGTTCCCTTGGGAGGCTGCTAAGACGAAAAACGACCAAGGTTGTTTCTTTGCAAACTTTAAACCAGACAAAGGAAATTACACCTTAGATGGTAATCTTATTACAAGCCGCGTGGGTCTATTTTCGGCTAACTCAAATGGGCTTTACGATATGGCCGGAAATGTTGCTGAGTGGACAAGTACTACATACACTGAGGCCGGAATAGATGCAATGAACGACCTTAATCCAGAGTTAAAATACAATGCTGCTAAGGAAGATCCTTATGCCTTAAAGAAAAAGAGTGTGCGCGGAGGTTCATGGAAGGATCCAGAGTCCTATATCCGTGCAGCATGGCGCACTTGGGAATATCAAAATCAACCTCGTAGCTATATAGGATTCCGTTGTGTAAGGAGTCTTGCTAGTTCTACAAGTACAAAACAAAAGGGGAGCAAGAAGAAAAAATGACAGAGTATAGCAGATATAATATCATTTACCGCTTACAAAAGTGGTTGGATAGCGTACCAGGACAGACATTCCTAAACTATGCATATAGTTGGGGTGCATCAGTCGTTATTTTAGGAACATTGTTCAAGTTGACTCACCTTCCAGGAGCTAACCTTATGCTTTATATAGGTATGGGAACGGAGGTTGTGGTATTCTTTATTTCCGCTTTTGATCGTCCATTTGACAAAACGGCAATTGGCAAAGAGATACCAACACATGTTTCTGATGTAGATTTTGAAGCAGAGCAAGGAGTTATAGATGAGAATCAAGAAGCTCTAGAGCCAACTATAGATGGTGAGTCTCATGGTCAAAGCCCATCAGTTGTAATCGTTGGTGGCGGAGGCGCTAGTGCAGGTGAGGCTTCAGAAGGGACGTCAGGCGGCATTATCGGTGGCGGTGGAGTTGTTATCGGTGGCGGTGGCGGAGTTGGACAAGTAGCCTCAGGTTCTACTTCACAAGAGGGTGTCTCTATAGGTGAGGGAACTCCTTCTACTGATGCTATAGTAAATGGACCCGTAGCGCAAAGTCCTGGAGAATGGGTTTTGCATCAGCAGCAAATAACTCCAGAAATGGAGGAAGCTACAAGCAACTATGTCGAGGAGCTAAAAAAACTCACCGAGATGCTATCAAAGGTTGCAGAGCAAAGCGAGAGACTTACTCGAGATTCAGAGGAGATGGAAAACCTCAATCGCACTCTCACTGGTATATGCAAAGTCTACGAGATGCAGCTTAAGGGTGCAAGTTCTCAGATAGGAACTATTGACCAAATCAATGAGCAATCTCGTAAGATGGCCTCACAAATAGAACAACTCAATAAGATATATACACGCATGATAGAGGCTATGACTGTAAACATGCGCACAGCCACAGGCAGTGGAACTCCAACGCAAGTTGAATAAAGAATGGCAATAAAGAAAAGACCAATATCTCCTCGCCAAAAGATGATAAACCTAATGTATGTCGTCTTAATGGCTATGCTTGCGCTTAACGTTTCGACCGAAGTGCTAGAAGGATTCTCTTTAGTAGAGGAAAGTCTTCAGCGCACAACAGCGAATTCGGACAAGGAGAATACTTCTATATATAGAGATCTTGAAGGTCAAATGAAATCTAATCCTCAGAAGGTTAAGGGTTGGTACGATAAGGCAACCATAATCAAACAGAGGAGTGACTCTTTATTTAATTTTATTCAAGATCTTAAAGTTGCAATAGTTAAAGAAGCTGATGGCAAAAAAGGTGATGTTTTAAACATTAGGAACAAGGAAGACCTTGAGGCGTCCAATCAGGTGATGCTTTCTCCTAGTACGGGTAAGGGTAAGTCTCTTTACAATGCTATAAACTCCTATCGTGAGCTTGCTTTATCAATGTTGATAGAGGATCGTCAAAAGGAGATTATATCAAGTAACCTAACCACTGAATTACCTAAAGGTGCAACCACAATGGGTAAGAATTGGCAAGAGTATATGTTTGAGGATATGCCAGTGGCTGCTGCTGTAACTTTACTTTCCAAAATACAAAGTGATGTTCGCTATGCCGAAGGTGAGGTTCTTCACACGCTTGCTGCAAATGTGGATATTAAAGATATACGTGTTAATAAACTTAGTGCTTTTGTTATTCCAAATGCCCAAACAATCGTACGTGGTGATAAGTTCTCTGCTCAAATTGTAATGGCTGCAGTTGATACAACACAGACCCCTGAAATTTACATCGGGGGAAGACAAATGAACCTTAGGGATAATACCTATGAGATTATAACTTCTAGCACAGGTGATTTTAACCTAACGGGATACATTACCATGCAAGATGGTAGTGGACAAAGTATACGTAGGGATTTTTCGCAGAAATACACCGTTGTTGAGCCAAGTGCTACAGTATCGGCGGACCTAATGAATGTACTCTATGCAGGATTTAACAACCCAATAAGTGTCAGCATTCCAGGAGTTCCACTTAATAAGGTTACAGCAACAATGAGTGGTGGAACTTTGCAACCTGTGGGTATGGGTAAGTATATAGCTCGCCCTTCAGCCGTTGGAAGCGATGTTACTATCAGTGTAGCTTCATTGCAGACAGGTAGTCCAAAGTCAGTAGGGCAGTTTACCTTCCATGTGCGCAAGTTACCTGATCCAACTGCATATATCGCTATTGGTGATGATAGATTCCGTGGTGGAGGATTGTCAAAGTCCTCGCTTATGTCACTTGGAGGTCTTAAGGCAGCAATTGATGATGGATTGCTTGATATACAATTTAACGTTATTAGCTTTGAGACTGTATTCTTTGATAATATGGGTAATGCAGTTCCAATGGTATCTGATGGAGCGAAATTCTCCTCTAGGCAAAAGGAGGCTTTCCGTGGTCTCTCGCGTAACAAGCGCTTCTACATAACTCGAGTTACTGCCGTAGGACCAGATGGAATAACAAGAACCCTACCATCTTCGATGGAGATTATAGTGAAATGATATAAGGTATGGACTTTTTTTAAGAAGCCGACCCTTTTAAATAAAGTAGATATGAGACGCATATTATTTGGTTTAATGATAGTTTGCTTTGCTATTGAGGCAAATGCACAGCCCGCAGCGCGTAGGAATGAGCAGCAACAACAAACAACGTCTAATTCCCAATCGCTTTCTACAAGGGCAAAAATTTCCTTCCCAACAGCTGCTCCGATGTCCGAGGATGTAGTTTGGCGTCGTGACATTTATCGAGAGATAAACCTTGAGGAGGAAGCCAATGCAGGATTGTATTATCCTTTAGAGCCAGTAGGGACGCAGATGAACCTTTTCACATGCATTTTTAAATTAATGATGCGAGGTGATATAAAGGTTTATGAATATCGTCTTGATGGTAATGAAGTCTTTAGCGATTCGGCAAGAGTAAAGCCAATGACTTTTCTAGACAATTATCATATCTACTATGAGAAAAACGATGGGCGTGTTCGTATAGATAATAGTGATATCCCTTCTCGTGAGGTAAAGAGTTTTTACATCAAAGAAAGTGCTTATTACGATCAAGCCTCGGCCACTTTCCACACGAAAGTTCTTGCTCTTTGTCCTATAATGTCAAGAGAGGATGATTTTGGTGATTATGACCAAAAGTACCCACTATTTTGGGTTAAATATGATGACCTTGCACCATTCTTGAGTAAGCAGACCATAATGACAAGTAACCTAAATAACGCTGCTACTATGAGTGCAGACGACTATTTTACTCTTAACATGTACAAGGGACCAATTTATAAAACCACAAACATGTTAGGACTAACACTTAGTCAGTATTGTCCAACTGATTCAGCAATGACAGCCGAACAAAAGCGTATAGAGGAAGAACTTGCAGCCTTTGAGAATAATGTTTGGGGTGAGGCTGAAAAGACGGACTCTTTAGATAGTATTGCTAAAACTAAGGTTAAATCAAAGAAGGCCGCAAAGACACGCCGGTCTTCCTCTGACTCTGTTTCTTCAAAGAAGAGTGGTTCTTCGAAGGGCTCTTCAGTTTCCTCTTCAGCTAGAGTATCAGTAAGAAGAGAAAGACATTAATAACTTAGATTAAAGCGCCCTTTTTTGGCGATTATAATTATGGACTCTTTTCTCCTTTTGTTGGGGCGAAAAGAGTCTATTTTAATTTTAACACTTGAATCGTCAAGGTTTTATTTGAAAATTCATTAATTTTGCAAAAGTTAATTTTCTTTTTTTTGGGGGGACCCACTATGAATAATTGTACCCGTGGGGTCGTTTTAACTCATCTTTAGATAAGAATTATGAAAAAGTCTATTACACTATTAGCCCTTGTGGCAGCATTAATGGTTACTATACCTTCTAAGGCACAGTTCTCTTGGGGTCTTAAGGCAGGTTTAAATAACACTAGGATGTCTTTCCATCACCACGATTGGAATACTTCTAGTCGTTCTGGTTGGTTTGCGGGTCTTACAGCTAAGTATACGATTCCAAACTTTGGTTTAGGTCTTGACCTATCAGCTCTTTACGATCAAAGAGAAGCAGATATTATAATGGATTATTATGGTGGTCCTGGTCGGTGGGATACATCACTTAAAGAAAGGTCTATTTCAATACCTATTAATCTTCGTTATGATATTAATTTAGGAAGCTTTTTTGGCATTTTTATAGCGGCTGGACCTGAATTTGCCTTTAACGTTGGAAGTAAGAATCAGCGTCTTTACTATGACGACTCTTATTGGAATATGAAGTCCACAAGAATAAGTGTTAACGTTGGTCTAGGTATTTTACTACTTCGTCATCTACAGGTTGGTGCTAACTATAATATCTCTTGTAACCGCACAGGTAGGACTGAGGATTGGAAAGATAATTGGGGACCAGACCCTGAGCATGGTCGCTCAAATACATGGCAGGTATCTTTGGCTTACTATTTTTGAAAAAAAATATAGCTCTTAATT